>NZ_JBFUBK010000058.1:0-38318 GCF_056405815.1 Pseudomonas sp. P1_F1_2
GGCGGTATGTCAGTCAAATTAACTTTGTCAGATATACCGCCATCGCGGGCAAGCCCGGCTCCCACAGTGTATTTCGGTGTTCTGAAAACCGGTGATAAGCGGCAGAAAAGCGGCAGCCAGCGGAAACCGGTTGCCGCTTTTCTGGCATTGCCGCTTTGCCACCGCCCGCAAAGCCCCTGTTTTCGGGCTTTTTCGAATTGGCACGCCGCTTGCTATGTCTCTGGTTACGAAAAATCAGGTCACCCGAAGGTTTCCCGACATGAGCATCAGCTTCGATAAAGCGCTCGGTATCCACGAACAAGCCCTGGGCTTCCGCGCTCAGCGTGCCGAAGTCCTGGCCAACAACATCGCCAACGCCGACACCCCGAACTACAAGGCTCGGGATCTGGAATTCTCCAAAGTGCTCGCTGCACAGAACGAGAAAACCAAGAACGGCACCTTTGCCTTGAACATGACCAACAGCCGTCATATCGAAGCTGAAGGCCTGGGCAATGGCGACGAGTCGCTGATGTATCGCACGCCGATGCAGCCATCGATCGACCAGAACACCGTGGACGCCCAACTGGAACAGTCGAACTACGCGGAAAACGCGGTCGGCTTCCAGGCCAGCTTCACCCTGCTCAACAGCAAATTCAAAGGGCTGGTGTCAGCCCTGCGCGGAGAGTAAGTCATGTCTCTATCCAGTGTTTTCAACATTGCCGGTAGCGGCATGAGTGCTCAAACCACTCGCTTGAACACCGTTGCCTCGAACATCGCCAACGCCGAAACCGTCTCGTCGAGCATCGACCAGACCTATCGCGCCCGTCACCCGGTATTCGCCACCATGTTCCAGGGCGGCCAGAGCGGCGGCAGCAACTCGCTGTTCCAGAGCCAGGACGCTGCGGGTCAAGGTGTGCAAGTGCTGGGCGTGGTCGAAGACCAGAGCAACCTTGAAGCGCGCTACGAGCCGAACCATCCGGCTGCCGATGCCAAGGGCTACGTCTACTACCCGAACGTCAACGTCGTCGAAGAAATGGCCGACATGATTTCCGCGAGTCGTTCGTTCCAGACCAACGCTGAAATGATGAACACCGCCAAAACCATGATGCAGAAGGTCCTGACTCTCGGTCAGTGATAAGGGGCGACTCAGATGAGTGTTATCGATACCACCAGTGGCGTGAGCCTCAAGGATGTCCTGGCCAACTCTTCGGTCAAGGCCAATAAATCCAGCAGCGATGGCCTGGCTGCCGCAACCGGCAGCGCCACGGGCAAGAAAGCGTTGGGCAAAGACGCGTTCCTGCAGTTGCTGGTGACCCAGCTGAAAAACCAGAACCCGTTGGAGCCGCAGGACAACGGCGCGTTCGTCGCGCAGTTGGCGCAGTTCAGCAGCCTGGAAGGCATCACCACGCTGAACGATACCGTCAGCGGCATTGCCGGCAACTACAACTCCTCGCAAGCGTTGCAAGCGTCTTCGCTGGTGGGGCGTTCGGTGGTTGCCCAGACCGATACCGCAGTGGTCGATACCTCCAAGAGTTTCAACGGTACGGCGGTCGTACCGGCCTCGACGAATCCGGTGACGGTCAAGATCACGGATACCGATGGCAAAGTCGTTCGCACCATCGATCTTGGCAGCCAGCAGGCCGGCAACGCCGGTTTCATCTGGGACGGCAAGAACGATGCGGGCGAAGTGGCCAAGGCTGGCACTTACAAGTTTGCAGCTACCGCGACTTACGACAGCAAGGCGACCTCGCTGGTGACTTACCTGCCGGCAACCGTCAACAGCGTGACCATCAGCCAGACCGGCGGTGAGTTGATGCTGAACCTGGCAGGCCTGGGCAGTGTTGCCCTGTCCAAAGTACAGACCATTGGTATATAGAGCCGACTAACACGGCACAAAGGAGTGGAATATGTCTTTCAATATCGGCCTTAGCGGTCTCTATGCAGCCAACAAACAACTGGACGTAACCGGCAACAACATCGCCAACGTCGCGACCACCGGTTTCAAATCGTCCCGTGCAGAATTCGAAGACGTGTACTCGGCCACGCGCCTGGGTACCGGCAGCAAGACCGTCGGCAACGGCGTGCGTCTGGCCAACGTTTCCCAGCAGTTCGGCCAGGGCGACGTGAACAACACCGGCAACGTGTTGGACATGGGTATCCAGGGCAACGGTTTCTTCGTCATGAGCGACAACGGCTCGCTGAGTTACACCCGTGCCGGTGCGTTCAAGACTGACGCCCAGAACTACGTGGTCGACAACAACGGCCGCCGCTTGCAGGGTTTTGGCGTAGACGCCAACGGCAAGATCATCAACGGCGTGCTGACCGACCTGAAAATCGACACCTCGAGCCTGGCGCCGCACGCGACCACTCGTGTCGACCAGACGATGAACCTGAACTCCTCGGACCCACTGCCAACAGTGACCCCGTTCAACGTCAAAGACACCAACAGCTACAACAAGACCATTTCCACCCCTGTGTACGACACGCAGGGTAACCAGCACACGATGGATCAGTTTTACGTTAAAAATGCGGCGTCCAACTCCTGGACTGTTTACACCTACATGGACGGCCGTAGCCCAACCAACCCGCTGACTGAGCCACCGGTGCCGATCCAGGCTGATATCACCTTCAATCCAGATGGCACCATCAAGACGCTGACGGGCGGTGCTGGCTGGACGCAAACCGGTACCACCCTGACCATGACAGGCTGGAAGCCGGGCGTGATGGTTAACGCCAACACCAACCCGCCGACCTGGGCCCTGAACGGTTCGGACGCAGCCGCGGCCGGTATCGCGTTCGACATGACCAAAACCACTTCTTACGCTTCGCCAACCGCACGTACTGCGCAGTATCAGGACGGTTACGCGACCGGCCAGATTTCCAGCCTGACCATCGACGAAAGCGGTGTCATGACCGCCAACTTCACCAACCAGCAAACCAAGGCCATCGGCCAGGTAGCCATTGCCAGTTTCGCCAACGAACAAGGCCTGCAGCCAATCGGTGGTACTGCCTGGAAAGAAACCTTCGCTTCAGGCGTGCCTGGCATCGATGCACCGAAAACCGGTACGCTGGGTTCGGTTGTATCCAACTCGCTGGAAGAGTCCAACGTCAACCTGACCAACGAGCTGGTTGACTTGATCAAGGCGCAGAGCAACTACCAGGCGAACGCCAAGACCATCTCCACCCAGAGCACCATCATGCAGACCATCATTCAGATGACTTGATGCCTGATAGCGCTGCATAAAGAACCCCTCGAAAGAGGGGTTTTTTTATGGACGGGATTTGTCTCAGGTGCTGACATTTTGGTTGTCTGTATTGGCCTCATCGCGAGCAAGCTCGCTCCCACAGGGGACCGAGTTGGCCCGGAGGAATGCGATCAACTGTGGGAGCGGGCTTGCCCGCGATTGGGTGGCAAAGTCGACGCTTTACTTGAGCCAAAAGAAAACCCCCGATCAATCCAGAGGAGTGATCGGGGGTTTTCGAGTAGCGTCTTGCGACGCCTACCGGCTCAGCTTATTGGCAAGCTTCGCAATCCGGCTCGTCGATGGCGCAAGCCTTTGGCACTGGAGCAGGGCCGGCAGGTGCTGCCAGGACCGAATCTTCACCGTGGTTGCCGCCGCTGGAAACAGCGTTCAGCTTGCCGGTGTTGATGGTCGACTTCTCGGTGCTGGTCGCAGCCAGGGCACGGAGGTAGTAAGTGGTTTTCAGACCACGGTACCAGGCCATGCGGTAGGTCACGTCCAGCTTCTTGCCCGAAGCGCCAGCGATGTACAGGTTCAGCGATTGAGCCTGGTCGATCCACTTCTGACGACGGCTTGCCGCGTCAACGATCCACTTGGTGTCCACTTCGAATGCAGTCGCGTAGAGCTCTTTGAGTTCTTGCGGGATGCGCTCGATTTGCTGCACCGAACCGTCGTAGTACTTCAGGTCGTTGATCATGACCGAGTCCCACAGACCGCGAGCCTTCAGGTCGCGAACCAGGTACGGGTTGATCACGGTGAATTCGCCCGACAGGTTCGATTTCACGTAGAGGTTCTGGTAGGTCGGTTCGATCGACTGCGATACGCCAGTGATGTTGGCGATGGTCGCGGTCGGTGCGATGGCCATGATGTTGGAGTTACGAATGCCTTTCTGTACACGGGCGCGAACCGGTGCCCAGTCCAGGGATTCGTTCAGGTCAACGTCGATGTACTTCTGGCCACGCTGTTCGATCAGGATCTGTTGCGAATCCAGCGGCAGGATGCCTTTGGACCACAGCGAACCCTGGAATGTCTCGTAGGCGCCGCGCTCGTCAGCCAGGTCGCAGGAAGCCTGGATCGCGTAGTAGCTGACCGCTTCCATCGACTTGTCGGCGAACTCGACGGCAGCGTCGGAACCGTAAGGAATGTGCTGCAGGTACAGCGCATCCTGGAAGCCCATGATGCCCAGGCCGACCGGACGGTGCTTGAAGTTGGAGTTCTTCGCTTGTGGCACCGAGTAGTAGTTGATGTCGATGACGTTATCGAGCATGCGAACGGCGGTGTTCACGGTGCGTTCCAGCTTGGCGGTGTCCAGCTTGCCGTTGACGATGTGGTTCGGCAGGTTGATCGAGCCCAGGTTGCAAACGGCGATTTCGTCCTTGTTGGTGTTCAAGGTGATTTCGGTGCACAGGTTCGAGCTGTGAACCACGCCCACGTGCTGCTGCGGGCTGCGCAGGTTGCACGGGTCTTTGAAGGTCAACCATGGGTGGCCGGTTTCAAACAGCATGGACAGCATTTTGCGCCACAGGTCTTTGGCCTGGATGGTCTTGAACAGTTTGACCTTGCCTGGGTATTCGGTCAGGGCTTCGTAGTACTCGTAACGCTCTTCGAAGGCTTTACCGGTCAGGTCGTGCAGGTCCGGTACTTCGGATGGCGAGAACAGGGTCCACTTGCCGTCATCGAAGACACGCTTCATGAACAGGTCAGGGATCCAGTTGGCGGTGTTCATGTCGTGGGTACGACGACGGTCATCACCGGTGTTCTTGCGCAGCTCGATGAACTCTTCGATGTCCATGTGCCAGGTTTCCAGGTAGGCACAGACAGCGCCTTTGCGCTTGCCACCCTGGTTAACGGCGACGGCGGTGTCGTTCACGACTTTCAGGAACGGAACAACGCCCTGGGACTTGCCGTTGGTGCCCTTGATGTACGAACCCAGTGCACGAACCGGAGTCCAGTCGTTGCCCAGGCCGCCGGCGAATTTCGACAACATGGCGTTGTCGTGGATCGCGTGGTAAATGCCCGACAGGTCATCCGGCACGGTGGTCAGGTAGCAGCTGGACAGCTGTGGACGCAGGGTACCGGCGTTGAACAGGGTCGGGGTCGACGACATGTAGTCGAAGGACGACAGCAGGTTGTAGAACTCGATCGCACGGTCTTCTTTGTGCTTCTCTTCGATCGCCAGGCCCATGGCCACGCGCATGAAGAAGATCTGCGGCAGTTCGAAGCGGATACCGTCCTTGTGGATGAAGTAACGGTCGTACAGGGTTTGCAGGCCCAGGTACGTGAACTGCTGATCGCGCTCGTGGTTGATGGCCTTGCCGAGTTTTTCCAGGTCGAAGGACGCCAGGACCGGGTTCAGCAATTCGTATTCGATACCCTTGGCGATGTAGGCAGGCAGGGCCTTGGCGTACAGGTCGACCATCTCGTGGTGGGTCGCGCTTTCGGCAACGTTGAGGAAGCTCAGGCCTTCGGCACGCAGGGTGTCCATCAGCAGGCGGGCGGTTACGAACGAGTAGTTCGGCTCACGCTCGACCAGGGTACGGGCGGTCATCACCAGGGCGGTGTTGACGTCGGTCAGGGCCACGCCGTCGTACAGGTTTTTCAGGGTTTCGCGCTGGATCAGGTCGCCGTCGACTTCTTCCAGGCCTTCGCACGCTTCGGTGACGATGGTGTTCAGGCGACCCATGTCCAGAGGGGCCAGGCTGCCATCGGCGCGGGTGATGCGGATCGACGGGTGAGCGTTGACGGCTTCTTCGGCCGGGGCGTGGGCGGCGCGTTGTTTCGAGCGACCGTCGCGGTAGATCACGTAGTCGCGGGCTACTTTCTGCTCGCCGGCACGCATCAGGGCCAGTTCAACCTGGTCCTGGATTTCTTCGATGTGGATGGTGCCGCCCGATGGCATGCGACGCTTGAAGGTCGCGGTGACTTGTTCGGTCAGGCGGGCCACGGTGTCATGGATTCGCGACGAGGCGGCAGCGGTGCCGCCTTCAACTGCGAGAAACGCTTTGGTGATGGCGACGGTGATCTTGTCATCGGTGTAAGGAACGACAGTGCCGTTACGCTTGATCACACGCAATTGACCCGGCGCGGTGGCGGACAGATCCGAAGTCGAATCAGCGGCCTGCGGCAAGGTACCCTGCGGGTTCTCGCGAGTTGTGTCGGTTTGCATGGGGGGTTGTCTCCACATTCTCTATGTTTGTTTGGGCACCATTACGGCGCCCACCGTTCTGTCCTGAAGCACTACAACCGACGTGGTGTCGGGCATAACAACTTCGGGACAGTAGGAAAAAGGCTAATGATGCCGCTTCCTTGCCGAAGTCTTTGGCCGCGAGCCTGGGCTCGAAGCCGGATTCCTTTCAAGGGTGCCAGTTATGACTGCAACACCCGTACCGTTTCGGCTGTTCTGGCCTGAAAAAACGGTGCCATCCGCACGTGCGGTTTGGTCTTGTAAAATCGTGCTTGGTTCAACCATAAACAGGCAATAAAGCGCTTGAGTTTCTGGTCTGAAATGTGGTTGGGCTTTTAAGCTAAAACCCTACATGTAGGGGTTTTTTGGCGCCGGGGTACAAGATAGTGCGTTTTTGGAGGTGTTGCAACGTACTGCCTGTGGATAAACCTGTGTGTAAATTGTGCGTGAAAGGTGGAACGAGCGTGTAGGCCGCGACCTAGCTGGATCGAGCCGTTTTTCATCGCTTTTCAACGATCGAAAACAGCCGTTTGGATTTTTAAGGGCGCGAACCCTATCACAAAAAACCGGGTTGTCCGAACGCATTTGCCGGCTTGTGTTCTCGGCGGGCGGCGTTTATACAATCGGCCAGTGTATAAGCATTCTTATCCTCCCCAATCATTACAAAAAGACGGGCGGATCCTTCCTTATTAGTGTTGTTGGCAAGCAGAGGTCACCGTGGAGCAAGAAGCCTGGCAGGTATTGATTGTGGAGGACGACCGGCGTCTGGCCGAACTGACCCGCGACTACCTGGAAGCCAATGGCCTGCGCGTCTCGATCGAGGGCAATGGTGCGCTGGCGGCGGCACGTATCATCAAGGAGAAACCGGACCTGGTGATTCTCGACCTGATGCTGCCTGGCGAAGACGGCCTGAGCATCTGCCGCAAGGTCCGCGACAAGTATGACGGGCCGATCCTGATGCTCACCGCCCGCACCGACGACACCGATCAGATCCTCGGTCTGGACCTCGGTGCCGACGACTACGTGTGCAAGCCGGTTCGTCCGCGCCTGTTGCTGGCGCGCATCCAGGCGCTGTTGCGCCGCAGTGAAGGCCCCGAAGCCTCCCCGGAAAAACAACGGCGCCTGCAGTTCGGCCCGCTGGTGGTGGACAACGCGTTGCGTGAAGCCTGGTTGCATGACAACGGCATCGAACTGACCAGCGCCGAGTTCGACCTGCTCTGGTTGTTGGTGGCCAACGCCGGGCGGATCCTGTCTCGCGAAGAGATTTTCACCGCGCTGCGCGGTATCGGCTATGACGGCCAGGACCGTTCCATCGATGTGCGGATCTCGCGCATCCGCCCGAAAATCGGCGATGACCCGGAACACCCGCGGCTGATCAAAACCATCCGCAGCAAGGGCTATCTGTTTGTGCCTGAAGCCTGTGTAGATCCGTCGCTGTGAATTCGATATTCCTGCGCATTTATGGCGGCATGTGTGCGGCGCTGGTCCTGGTCGCCGTGCTGGGCGTGCTGGCGTTGCACTTGCTCAAYGAAGTGCGCAGCGAGCAATACCGCGAGCGCCTGGCCCACGGTACGTTTTCGCTGATGGCCGACAACCTCAAGCCGATGAACGAAACCGAGCGCCACCGCGCCTTGCTGGTGTGGGAACGCTTGCTCGGCATTCCGTTGGCGCTGACCACGTTTGCCCAGACCGACCTCGACCTCACCCAGCGCACCCGTGTGCTGCGCGGTCAGGCGCTGGTGGAACAGACCGGCCCGCATGCGGCGAAGGTCTACCGACTGGTCAACGACAAGGAACAGTTGGTGCTCACCGGCGAGGTTCAGCAGATCAGCGAGCAACTGGCCCGGGCCACTATTTATTTGCTGGTCGATGAACTGGTGCGCTACCCGGTGGCTGAACAGCCCGAACGGCTGGCGCTGTTGAAAGAAGACAAAGGGTTTGGGTTTGACCTGCGCCTGGTCAAGGTCGAGCAGGCGGACATGGACGAGGACCAGAGCCGTCGTGTGTCCGAGGGTGACACCGTGATGGCGCTGGGCAAGGGCGGCGACTCGATCCGCGTGTTTGCCGGCATGGTCGGTACGCCGTGGGTACTGGAGATCGGCCCGCTGTACCAGATGAATCCTTATCCGCCCGAATGGCTGGTGTTGATCGCCGCCCTCGGTTTGAGCCTGATTGGCCTGATCGTTTACTTGTTGGTGCGGCAATTGGAGCGCCGGTTGCGCGGGCTGGAAGCGGCCGCCACGCGCATCGCCAAGGGTAGCCTGGAAACCCGCGTACCGGCGCGCGGTGCCGACTCGGTGGGGCGACTGGCCGCCGCCTTCAACGGCATGGCCGAGCACTTGCAGCAATTGCTGGCGATCCAGCGTGAACTGGTGCGCGCCGTGTCCCACGAGTTGCGCACGCCGGTGGCGCGCCTGCGTTTCGGCCTGGAGATGATCGGCTCGGCCACCACGCCACAGCAGCTGGAAAAATACTGCGAGGGCATGGATCACGACATCGAGGATCTCGACAAACTGGTCGACGAGATGCTGACCTACGCGCGGCTGGAGCAGGGCTCGCCGGCGCTGAATTTCCAGCGGATTGATCTGGATGCGTTGGTCAATCAAGTGATCGAAGAACTGGCGCCGTTACGCGCCGAGGTCACGGTGCAGCGCGGCTTGTGTTTGTCGGCCGCCGATTGCGACGACGCCTGGGTCGAGGCCGAACCGCGTTACTTGCATCGGGCCATTCAGAACCTGGTCAGCAACGCCATGCGTCACGCCCACTCACGGGTGACCGTCAGTTATCAGGTGGGGCAGCAGCGTTGTCGGGTGGACGTCGAGGATGACGGGCCGGGGGTGCCGGAGTTGGCCTGGGAGCGAATTTTCACGCCGTTCCTGCGCCTTGATGACAGCCGTACCCGCGCCTCGGGCGGGCATGGATTGGGGTTGTCCATCGTGCGGCGGATTATCCATTGGCATGACGGGCGGGCGTTGATCAGCCAGAGTAAAAGCCTGGGTGGGGCGTGTTTCAGCCTGAGTTGGCCGCGCAATCAGGAGAAGCGTTGAGAGTTGTGGTGATAGTCAGGCCGCCATCGCGAGCAAGCTCGGCTCCTACAGGTGATCTTCGGTGTGTCAGAGATCCAATGTGGGAGCCGAGCTTGCTCGCGATGAGGCCAGTACAAACCCTGCAATTCTTCAGGCCTTGATACTGACCAGGCTCAACAACTGCCCATCCATCACCCCGAACTGCGCCTCAAGCTCCGTGCCATTGCGCCACTCGGCGGACAGGTCCGTCAGCAACCGCAACCGCACCTCACCGGCCTCGGTCCACTCCAGCACCTCGGCATGTTCAAAATAAAAGCGCTGCTGGACAATCGGGTACAGCGCCTTGAACAGACTTTCTTTTACCGAAAACGTCAGCGTCACCAGCAGTGCGAGGTCATCGCGACAACCGGCTGCCATGCGCTGCAACTCCGGCGGCGTGAGAATTTCCCCTGCCAGACGTTCGGCCCGGTCTGGGTTGAGCAGGTTTTCCAGGTCCATCCCCAAGCCGCGCCAATCAGTTTTTTTCGCGACGATGGCGGCCGCCCGGCCAGTGCTGTGGGTGATCGAGCCGGCGATGTGCACCGGCCAAACCGGCGCCCGGTCTTCGCCGATGGCCGGGCTGACACTCAGGCCTTCCAATTGTTGCAACGCGGCCCGGGCGCAGACTCGCCCAGCCAGAAATTCCGCCTGACGCTTGGCGACCGAACGCTGAATGCTCGCGGGCGGCTCAATGGCGCTGCGCTGGAAATCATCGCTGGCCAGTTGCGAACTATCAAAGCGGGTGCTCAGCAACACCGTATCGGGCAGCACAAACGGCAGCGGCCAACGGGCGTCGAGCGGGGTGCAGCAAACGGGGAGGGCGGGGACGGAGTTCATGTCGGCATTTTGCCGGGTTGCCTTCTGGCTGGGTAGTAGCGTGATCGTTCCCACGCGAACCGCGGGAACGATCATCGCGTTACTAACTGAAGATTTTTTTGAAAAACGCCTGCATATCCGCCCAGGACTGTTCATCCGCCGCCTTGCTGTAGCCGATGTCCGGCCCGCCATGATCGCCGTGGCTCAGACGATCCGCATCAGGATTACTGAACCCATGCTTGGCGCCCTCAAGGCTGACGAACGTGTAGTCGGCGCCGGCCTTGTCCATTTCAGCCTTGAACGCGGCCACGTTATCCGGCGTGACCATGCTGTCCATCGCCCCATGCTCGACCAGGATTTTTGCCTTCACATTGCCCGGCGTCGCCGGTGACTGGGTGGCCAGCGCACCGTGGAAACTCACCACGCCTGCCAGTGGCACGCCCTGACGAGCTGCATTGAGCACCACGCCGCCTCCGAAGCAGTAACCGATGGCGGCGATTTTATCCGGATTGGTCTGTGGCTGTTTCTTCAGCAAATCGAGCCCGGCCTGGAAGCGCGCGCTGGACGCGGCACTGTCTTTCAACGCGGCTTGCATGAAGGCCATGGCGTCCTTTGGATGTTCGGTGTTCTGGCCATCGCCATACATGTCGATGGCCAGAGCGCTGTAACCCAGACCGGCCAGATCACGGGCGCGGCGCTTGGTGTAGTCGTTGAGCCCCCACCATTCGTGCACAACCACCACGCCTGGACGCGGGCCTTTGATGGCGTCGTCGTAGGCGTGGTAGCCAATCAGTTTTGTACCGTCGGCACTTTGGTAGGGAATCTCTTGAGTCTTGATGGCGGCTTGGCTGAATCCGCTCAAGGCCAGTAATACAAGGGCAAGGAAAACGCGCATGGTCGAATCTCCTGCAAAAGGTCAGCAAAACAGCTGGGTGGATTTGATTCAGCTCAGGTTCAGTGTGCGTTCAGGGGGAGTTCAGGGCGGGGTGGGTAACCTTGCCCCGTACCCAAAAAGCAAATAGCGCATRAGGAAACTCCCCAATGACTACTTTCAAAAAACTGCTTCTGGCCTTCGCCGTGATGGGCGCCAGTACCGCGGCTATGGCGACCGACGATAATTTCGCCAGCCTTACTCTTGGACAGACCAGCGACAAAGTCAAAAAATCCCACGCCCTGAACGACAACCTCAACCATCCGAACGCCGACGGCGTGATCGGCAAGGACACCACTTATGGTGTGCGTCTGGGCAAGCAAAACAGCGAGGGCCGCTACTACGCCACTTACGACAACGTGTCGGGCTCGCACAATGGCATTAAACTGCGTCAGGAAAACCTGCTGGGCAGCTACGATCTGTTCTACCCGGTGGGCGGCAGCACCAAATTGTTTGGCGGTGCCACGGCCGGTTTGACCAAGATGACGCAGGAGTCACCAGGCTTCAGCCGCGACAGTGACATCGGTTACGCGATTGGCGGCCAGGTCGGCGTGTTGCAACAGGTTTCGCAAAACACCTCGGTTGAACTGGGTTACCGTTACCTGCGCAGCAACGCCAGCACCGAGATGAGCGAGCGCGGCGGCAGCAAACAGGGTTCGCTGGACCTGACCAGCAGCGCCCAGACTTACCTGTCGGCAAACTACGCTTTCTGAACAAGTTGTGGGCATGTGCCAATGCCTTCAGATAAGCGAACCCCCTGTGGGAGCGGGCTTGCCCGCGATAGCGGCGGCACATTCACTATTGATGTGTCAGCCAGATCGCTATCGCGGGCAAGCCCGCTCCCACAGGTTCTGCGGCCTGACTGAAAACTGTGCTGTTGGAGATAACGATTTGCCTGGGAGAGCGTTATGAAACTGTTGGTCGTCGAAGATGAAGCGCTGTTGCGCCATCACCTGCAAACCCGCCTGACGGAAAGTGGCCATGTGGTCGAGTCCGTGGCCAATGGCGAAGAGGCGCTGTACCAGACCGGGCAGTTCAACCATGACCTGGCGGTGATCGACCTCGGCCTGCCAGGCATGAGCGGGCTCGATTTGATCCGCCAACTGCGCGCACGGGGCAAGACCTTTCCGATCCTGATCCTGACCGCGCGCGGCAACTGGCAGGACAAGGTCGAAGGCCTCGCCGCCGGGGCCGATGATTATGTGGTCAAGCCGTTCCAGTTCGAAGAACTCGACGCCCGGTTGAATGCCTTGCTGCGCCGTTCCAGCGGTTTCACCCAGTCGACCATCGTCGCCGGGCCGCTGCTGCTGGACCTCAATCGCAAACAAGCCTCTCTTGATGATCAGCCGCTGGCGCTGACCGCCTATGAGTACCGGATCCTCGAATACCTCATGCGTCATCACCAACAAGTGGTGGCCAAGGACCGCTTGATGGAACAGCTCTACCCGGACGACGACGAGCGCGATCCGAACGTGATCGAAGTGTTGGTCGGCCGTCTGCGCCGCAAACTCGAAGGCCCGGCCGGCTTCAAACCGATCGACACCGTGCGTGGCCTCGGCTACCTCTTCAATGAGCGCTGCACTTGATCCGTTCCCTTCGCGTCCGGTTGATGCTCGCCGCCACCCTGTTGGCGGTGTTGTTCATGCTGGCATTGCTGCCGGCGATGCAGGGCGCGTTCAGTCTGGCGTTGCAAGATTCCATCGAGCAACGCCTGGCGTCGGACGTCAACACACTGATTTCCGCCGCGCGGGTGGAAAACAACACCCTGAAAATGCCGGAGCAGTTGCCGGATGAGCGCTTCAACCTGACGGACAGCCGTTTGCTCGGCTACATCTTTGACCGCGAAGCTCACCTGGTCTGGCGTTCGAAGGGCACCGGGCAGGAGATGATCAACTACAAACCGCGTTACGACGGACGTGGTAATGAGTTCGCGCGTATTCGCGAGGCCAGTGGCCAAGAGTTCTTCGTCTATGACGTCGAAGTCAAACTGCTCAGCGGCAAAAGCGCCGCGTTCAGCATCGTCGCTCTGCAACCGGTGAGCGAATACGAAACCACCGTCGAAGGTCTGCGCGAAAACCTTTACCTCGGTTTCGGCGCGGCGTTGTTGGTGCTGCTGGCGTTGCTGTGGATCGGCCTGACCTGGGGCTTGCAGGCGTTGCGCCGGCTCAGTCAGGAACTCGACGAAATCGAAAGCGGCGCCCGTGAAAGCCTCAGCGAACAGCACCCGCGTGAACTGTTGCGCCTGACCGGCTCCCTCAACCGTTTGCTGCACAGCGAGCGCGAACAGCGCAGCCGCTACCGCGACTCCCTCGACGACCTGGCCCACAGCCTGAAAACTCCGTTGACCGTGCTGCAAGGCGTCAGCGAAGACATGGCCCAGCGCCCGGAAAACCGCGAACAGGCCAGGGTGCTGCAAACCCAGATCGAACGCATGAGCCAACAAATCAGCTATCAACTGCAACGCGCCAGCCTGCGCAAAAGTGGTCTGGTGCGTCACCAGGTGCGTCTGCAACCGGTGCTCAAAAGCCTGTGCGACACACTGGACAAGGTCTATCGCGACAAGCGCGTGCGGGTCGCTTTCGATCTGCCGGACCCATGTGATGTGCCGATCGAGCAAGGCGCCTTGCTGGAAATGATGGGCAACCTGTTGGAAAACGCGTATCGGCTGTGCCTGGGTGAAGTGCGCATCAGCGTGCGTGAAACCCTGAGCGGCGTTGAGTTGTGCGTCGAGGACGACGGCCCCGGTGTGCCGATGGATCAGCGTGCACGGATTCTCGAACGCGGCGAGCGGCTGGATCGTCAGCACCCGGGGCAGGGGATCGGGCTGGCGGTGGTCAAGGACATTATCGAGAGCTACAGCGCCAAGCTGACGCTGGGGGATTCGCCAATGGGCGGGGCGGCGTTCCGGATTCATTTTCCGGTGGTTTAGTGGGTGGCCCTGCTGGCCCCTTCACCGATCGTTCCCACGCTCTGCGTGGGAATGCCTCAAGGGACGCTCCGCGTTCCTGCTCTCGAAAGGGACGCAGAGCGTCCCGGGCTGCGTTCCCACGCAGAGCGTGGGAACGATCAAGATGCTCTGTAATAAACGGAGCTGTTTAAAAGACACCTCCAGACACTCTCTCAGGCTACACATCCTTGCGCCGCTGCCTACGACTACGCCAGAATCCGCCGGCTTGTGCGTCTAGGGCGTGGGTTCTATCGTTTGCGGGTCGCTGACGAATCAGCGATCGGGTTTAGCGATCCGATCCCCTACACAGACGCAAAGCTGCAGTTCGCGTAATGGCGGCTGTGCGTGGGAGACCTTCGAGGTCTACCCGGGGTTTCTGTGTCCCGGATCGCTAACCTGCGTACAGCCGCCACCTTTACTTGTTTAGCGATAGGTCGTGGCGGCTCAACCAACCACGGAGCTTCACATGTTCAAAATCACGCCCAACCCGCCAGAAACCGACGACGTTTCCCCCTACGAAACCGCCGACTCCAAAAAGCTCAACACCGCCGCCGACCGCGCCCTTGATTACTACCTCAAACCCGTCATCCCCAAAGACACGCCACGCAAACCCAGCACTATCTATTTCGTCGGCCCCGACACCGATGACGAAACCCTGCTGGTCAACGCCTGTGAGACGTTGGCATCAGCGAGTGTGATGTTGAGTGATTTCGCCGGGCAACAGGACGGTTCGCAGCGCCATACCCTGCTGGGCATTCAACACTCGGTCATGTTGGGTGAACTGGCGGTGAACCGGATGCTGGATAACGTCGATCCGCAAAACGCTTAACGCACTGATCGTTCCCACGCTCTGCGTGGGAATGCCTCAAGGGACGCTCTGCGTTCCAACGTTAGAGAGGGACGCGGAGCGTCCTGGGCTGCATTCCCACGCGGAGCGTGGGAACGATCAGTGCACCTTCAGTGCTCTTGCGCGCGGTAGGCGCCAGGCGTCAACCCTGTCCACTTCTTGAACGCTCGATGAAACGCCGAAGGTTCTGAAAATCCCAACTGCTCGGCGATCTGCTGCAACGACAGATCCGCACGCCCCAAGTGATAAATCGCAATGTCCCGACGCAACTGGTCCTTCAATTCCTGAAAACTCGTGCCTTCCTCGCGCAGGTGCCGGCGCAAGGTCTGCGGGCTGATGTGCATATGCGCGGCCACGGCTTCGAGGTCTGGCCAGCGCGCACTGTCGCGGCTGAGCAAACGGCGCAACTGGCTGCTCAGGCTGTCGCCATCATCCGGGCGCGAGAGCAGGTCGGCGGGGGAGTGTTCGAGGAAGTGCTTGAGGGTGCGCTCGTCTTGCAACAGCGGCATGTTCAGGTATCGACTGTGAAACAGCAGGCTGCTCTGCGTCGCAGAAAATTCGAGCGGGCAAGAGAACAGCAAGTCGTATTCCGCGCCGTGCTCGGGCCTCGGGTAACTGAAGGTCGCCTGCTCCAGGCGAATGCGTTGGCCGATCATCCAGCTGCCCAGCCGATGCCAGACCAACAGTTGGCTTTCGGTGAGAAAATGGTCCGGGTCCTGGAGCTTCGAATCATCGAGGCACAGGCGGATCATGTCGCCTTCATGGGTCAGGCTCAGACGCGGACTGCCGGGGAATAAGCTATAAAACAATAAGCCGCGATGCAGCGCTTTTTCCAGATTGCGGCAGTGGATCACCGCGTGGCACATCATCGCGAAGCTCCCGGTTTTGCTCGGAGCTGGCCCGAATCCCAGGTATTCGTCGTCCAGGGCCTGCCACAAACCCTGGATCAATCGGGTGAATTGTTCAGGCGCAATCCGCGCACGTGGCTCGTCCAGCAACTCGAGGCTGATGCCCAGTTGCTGTAACAAGTCTGAACAGTCGACACCCAGCCGGCGCGCGCCACCGAGGGCGGCGCGGGCGAAATGACTGGCGATGGTGCGTTCGCGCATAAGCAGGCAAGTCCGTCCATTGAGCGACGGATGGTAGCCGTGGTGGCTGGCAACGGACAAGGCGGATATCCGCCAAATTGTAGGACGAGGTTTGGCCGATGGGCGGAAACCCGCCACATTGTGCGAGCCGATGGATGACCACGACAAACCTGCAACCCTTGATGTCAAAAGGCTTGCCGGTGATTTTGTGAAGGTGGCACGGGCCTTGCGATACAACGAGCAGAAGCTTGCCTTCGCGCAGCTCGAAAACAAATCCCTCCAGAAGCAGGAGGGTTCGCAATTCAGGTGTCGTGGACAACAGATGGATGTTGTCACCGGGCACTCTTGAGGAACTTTGCAATGACGACTCGTCAGCCACTGTACAAATCCCTGTATTTCCAGGTGATCGTTGCAATTGTTATCGGTATCGCGCTCGGTCACTTCTACCCACAAGCTGGTGTGGCGGTTAAACCACTGGGTGACGGGTTCATCAAACTGATCAAAATGATCATCGCCCCGATCATTTTCTGCACCGTCGTCAGCGGTATTGCGGGCATGCAGAACATGAAGTCGGTCGGCAAGACCGGCGGTTACGCGCTGCTCTACTTCGAAATCGTTTCGACCATCGCTTTGCTGGTCGGTCTGCTGGTGGTCAACATCGTCCAGCCGGGCAACGGCATGCATATCGACGTGGCCACGCTGGATGCTTCCAAAGTCGCTCAATACGTCGCCGCGGGTGCGGATCAAAGCGTCGTCGGCTTCCTGTTGAATGTGATCCCGTCGACCATCGTCGGCGCGTTCGCCACGGGCGATATCCTGCAAGTGCTGATGTTCTCGGTGATCTTTGGTTTCGCCCTGCATCGCCTGGGTGCCTACGGCAAGCCGATCCTGGACTTCATCGATCGCTTCGCCCACGTGATGTTCAACATCATCAACATGATCATGAAGCTCGCGCCAATCGGTGCCTTCGGTGCCATGGCGTTCACCATCGGTGCCTACGGTGTGGGTTCGCTGGTGCAACTGGGTCAGTTGATGGCGTGCTTCTACATCACTTGCGTGCTGTTCATCCTGGTTGTGCTGGGCGGTATCGCTCGCGCTCACGGCTTCAGCGTGCTGAAAGTGATTCGCTACATTCGTGAAGAACTGCTGATTGTGCTGGGTACTTCCTCGTCGGAATCGGTACTGCCGCGCATGCTGATCAAGATGGAACGTCTGGGCGCGAAGAAGTCGGTAGTGGGTCTGGTGATCCCGACCGGTTACTCGTTCAACCTCGACGGTACGGCGATCTACCTGACCATGGCGGCCGTGTTCATCGCTCAAGCGACCGACACCCACATGGACATCACTCACCAGATCACCTTGCTGGTGGTGTTGCTGCTGTCCTCCAAAGGCGCTGCTGGCGTAACCGGCAGTGGCTTCATCGTGTTGGCGGCGACTTTGTCCGCTGTTGGCCACCTGCCGGTTGCCGGCCTGGCGCTGATCCTCGGTATCGACCGCTTCATGTCTGAAGCCCGCGCCCTGACCAACCTGGTGGGTAACGCTGTGGCCACCCTGGTCGTGGCCAAGTGGGTTAAAGAACTGGACACCGACGTGATGAACGCAGAACTGGCGTCTGGCGGTCGCGGTATCGCTGATACCCGTCCTGAAGATGACCTGGGCGTGGCCGAAGGCCCTACCCCAAGCAACGTCAAGTAACCCTCGTTGCACTGAAAAACCCGCTTCGGCGGGTTTTTTCTTGCCTGGGATTTGAGCGCAACGGTCACCTTTGCTGACACTTCGGGTGATTGCTGCAATGCCATCGGCTGCCTAGTCTGGAGGCATCGTTCACGGAGATCACTCATGCCCGGTCCATTGGCATCACTCAAGGTTCTGGATTTCTCGACACTGTTGCCGGGGCCGTTTGCCTCGTTGTTGCTGGCGGACATGGGCGCCGAAGTGCTGCGCATCGAATCGCCGACCCGCCTGGATTTGCTGCGGGTACTGCCGCCTCACGATCAGGGTATTTCCGCCAGTCACGCCTACCTCAATCGCAACAAGCGCAGCCTGGCGCTGGACCTCAAGCAGCCCGAGGCGCTGGAGGTGATCAAGCAGTTGCTGGCCGATCACGACATCGTGCTGGAGCAGTTCCGCCCCGGCGTGATGGATCGCCTGGGGTTGGGGTATGAAGCCTTGAAGGCGATCAATCCCAAACTGATTTATGTGTCGATTACCGGTTATGGCCAGACCGGCCCCTACAAGGACCGCGCCGGCCACGACATCAACTACCTGGCGCTGGCGGGGCTGGCCAGCTACACCGGCCGCGCCGACAGTGGGCCGCTGCCGTTGGGCGCCCAGGTGGCCGATGTCGCCGGTGGTTCGTTGCATGGGGTGATCGGTCTGCTGGCGGCCGTCATCGCCCGGCAGCAGACCGGGCAAGGCCAGCATCTGGATGTGAGCATGACGGACTGCGCGTTCAGCCTGAACGCGATGGCGGGCGCCGGGTATCTGGCCTGCGGCGTGGAGCCGGGGAGGGAAGACCAGGTGCTCAATGGCGGCAGTTTCTACGACTATTACCGTTCGCGGGACGGGCGCTGGTTGTCGGTGGGCAGTCTGGAGCCGGTGTTTATGCAGCAACTGTGTACGGCGCTGGGGCGGCCGGAACTGGCGGCGCGGGGGTTGTCAGCGAAACCGGTGCAGCAACAGGCGTTGAAGAACGAGTTGAAGGTTGAATTCGAGAAGCATGACTTTGCTCAACTGTGCGAGCTGTTTGCCGGGGTGGATGCCTGTGTGGAACCGGTGTTGAGCATGAGCGAAGCGGTTCTGCATCCGCAGTTGCAGGCTCGGGCGTTGGTGACTGAGGTGCCGCGCGGGGATGGGACGAGTCAGGCGCAGATGGCGTGCCCGTTGAAGTTTTCGCAAGGGTTGCCAGAGCCTCGGCACATTGGCGCGACGCTGGGGCAGCATACCGATCAGGTGTTGGGGGCGTTGGGGTTCAGTGCGCAGCGGATCGAAGATCTGCGTCGTGCCAAGGTCATTGCATAGATCGTTCCCATGCTCCGCGTGGGAATGCTTCCCGTGACGCTCTGCGTCACAGTGGACGCAGAGCGTCCATGGCGGCATTCCCACGCAGAGCATGGGAACGATCATCCAACTACTCGACCCGCATCTCCCCACTGAACACCAAGGTGCTGCGGCAGCGCCGACACAAATACCGCCGCCCCTGCCGCACCAGGCCATGGCGTTGGGCCGAGAACGGAAAGTCGCTGTCCGCGCACGGGCATTTGTAGATGTAGCGCGTCACGCTGCGGCGTTTGACGTCGTAGGTATGGCAGCGATTGGGCGGCAGTTCGTACACGCCGCGCATGATCAATTGCCACTCTTCACCATGGGGCGCAATGCGGTCGCCAAACAGTTGATGAGCGATCAGGTGCGCGACCTCATGGGCCACGGTTTGCTTGAGAAAGTCTTCGGTGTTTTCCCGATACAGTTGCGGGTTGAAGCGCAGCAAGTTCTCGTGCAAATGCGCGACACCGGCTTTTTGACCGCGCAGCTTGAGGCTCACCACGGGGCGTTTGAAAGTTCGTTTGAAAAAGGATTCGGCGAGTTGGTAACAGTCTTCGACGCGGGTATTGAGTTGCTCGGGCATGCTTGATGGATCTCCAGAGACGTCGAGTATGCCGCAACCCTGTTGGCTTGCGAATCGCCGAGGCGCCGAATGGTCGCCACCCCGTCTGCCCTGGACATTAGAAGGCCGCCTTGCGGCGGCCTGTATTGGCAGATCTGGTTATTTTGGGTGCAGAGTTTTTAATTCGTATAGACCGGCCCCACGCCGAGTCCCCAGACAATGACTGTGAACGCCATGATGGCTACGAGCACCACCAGGCCTACCGCAAGCACCGAACTTGAAAAAAGAAAGCCCTCGTCTGTCGGAATGTTCATGAAAGTGGGTAGCCCCACATACAACAGGTACACCGTGTAGCAGATGGCAGCCGTCCCGACGACCATCCCCAACCACATGTGTGGGTACAGCGCCGCCAGACCGCCAACGAACAGCGGGGTCGCGGTGTAGGTTGCAAACGCAACGCAACGGGCCAGGCTCGGGTTGGCGTCATAGGTGCGAGCCATCCAGTGGATGAACGCGCCCATCACTGCAACACCACCGAGCATCGCCACGTACGACATGATCGTCATCCATAGCGCGCTTTCTTGCGTCAACATCACCGGTGCACGGCTGCCAATCACCCAGCCGACCTGCGTGGTGCCGATAAACGCCGACACGGCGGGGATCGCCGCCAGAATCAGCGTGTGGGTCAGGTACATGTGGCTGATACTTTCCTCTTGGTCGCCACGGATTTCTTTCCATTCCTGGTCGGGGTGGGTGAAGAGCCCCACTACGTGATGGATCATGCCAGTCACTCCTCTTGTTTTTACCGTCGCCCCCCAGTGGAGCGCCTACCGGCCAAAGTGGCCACGTAAGTAAAGGTCTGGATTTAAATGCGACCTTATGTCGCAGTATAGGAAGGACTTAACCGCACAGGTGATAGGGGCTTAGAGCAAATCGCGCTGTAAAGATCTCTGTTAATCGCTGACGGGTCTGTGCACGCAGATCCCTACAGGAGACGGTGGGCACTTCGCCCCTGATGTGTTTTTGCGTAAAATGCCGGCCTTTCGTCACACCTCACGGATTTCGCGTCATGGGCACTCTTACGGTCAACCAGAACAAACTGCAAAAGCGCCTTCGCCGCCAGGCCGGCGAGGCTGTTGCCCATTTCAACATGATTGAAGACGGCGACAAGGTCATGGTCTGCCTGTCTGGTGGCAAGGACAGCTACACCCTGCTCGATGTGCTGATGCACTTGCAGAAGGTCGCGCCGATCAAGTTCGAGATCGTGGCGGTGAACATGGACCAGAAGCAGCCAGGTTTCCCGGAGCACGTGCTGCCGGCCTACCTCAAAGAGCTGGGCATCGAGTACCACATCGTCGAGAAGGACACCTATTCGGTGGTCAAGGAGTTGATCCCGGAAGGCAAGACCACCTGCTCGCTGTGCTCGCGCCTGCGTCGCGGTACGCTCTACACGTTTGCCGATGAAATCGGCGCGACCAAAATGGCCCTCGGTCATCACCGTGACGACATCGTCGAGACGTTTTTCCTGAACATGTTCTTCAACGGCTCGCTCAAGGCCATGCCGCCCAAACTGCGCGCCGACGATGGCCGCAACGTGGTGATCCGCCCGCTGGCCTACTGCAACGAAAAAGACATCCAGGCTTATTCGGACTTCAAGCAATTCCCGATCATCCCGTGCAACCTCTGCGGTTCTCAGGAAAACCTGCAACGTCAAGTGGTCAAGGACATGCTGCAAGACTGGGAGCGCAAGACCCCGGGCCGCACCGAAAGCATTTTCCGTAGCCTGCAAAACGTAATCCCGTCGCAACTGGCGGACCGCAACCTGTTCGACTTCACCAGCCTCAAGATCGATGAGACGGCGGCTTCGCGCTTCGTCAATGTGGTGAACCTCTGACAGTTGCAATAGCTCTGACACACGGCGCTTGCGGGCGCCGTTTTCATTTCATTCTTTAGGAGAGGGCATGCGCGACTACAAGTGGCTGCACGAATACTGTCTGAACCGTTTCGGCTCGGCAGCTGAACTGGAAGCCCATCTGCCCGTTCCGAAAACCCCGGCACAGTTACGCAAGATCAGCGACGACCGTTACCTCTCGACCATGGCGCTGCGTGTGTTTCGCGCCGGGCTCAAGCACAGTCTGGTGGACGCCAAGTGGCCGGCCTTCGAAGAAGTGTTCTTCAAGTTCGACCCGGAAAAAGTCGTGCTGATGAGCGCCGAACACCTCGAACGCTTGATGCAGGACGCGCGGATCATCCGCCATTTGGGCAAGCTCAAGAGTGTGCCGCGCAATGCGCAGTTCATTCTGGACGTGGCGCACGAACACGGCAGCTTCGGCGCGTTGCTCGCCGATTGGCCCGTGACCGATATCGTCGGGTTGTGGACGACCCTGAAAAAGCGCGGCCACCAATTGGGCGGGCTGTCGGCGCCACGCTTCTTGCGCATGGTCGGCAAGGATACGTTTGTGCCGAGTTACGACGTGGTCGCAGCATTGAATGCGCAAAAGATCGTCGACAAGGTGCCAAGCAGTTTGCGCGACCTGGCGACAGTGCAGGGCGTGTTTAACCAGTGGCATGAAGAAAGTGGCGGCCGGCCGATGAGCCAGATTTCGATGATGCTGGCTTACACAGTGAATCATTGACACCGAATCGCGACATGATCGTTCCCATGCTCCGCGTGGGAATGCATCAAGTGACGCTCCGCGTCACAGGGACGCGGAGCGTCCCGGGCGGTATTTCCACGCAGAGCGTGGGAACGATCAACTTAGGCGCGGTCAGGCGGCGGAAATTTCGCCCTCGCCAGCCAACTTGCGATTCAACTGAAACCGCCACCGCACATACAGCAACGCCGAACAGAACACCGCCAGGCTCGCGCCCATTTCCAGTAATCCGAACAGCTGCCGGTTGGGGTCATACGCTGCCAGCGCGCCCTTGATGAAATACAGGTTCACCACAAAACACATCCACGAATGCCCGCGCGGGCTACCGATCAGCATCCCTGGTGCCAACAGCAGCAGCGGCACCAATTCGATCAGCAGAATCACCCACGGCCGTGCGCCATGCAGATCGGCAAACACCAGATAGTAGGCGCACAACAGCCCGACCAGACCGAAAAAGCACAGCAAGCTGACGGCGCGCATTGCCCGAACCCGCGGTTCAAGCCATTCGATGGAGGGCAGAATCTTCGGCTTCTTGGCCACGTCAGTTCCCCAGCTTTTGCGCAGTCTTCGCCAAGCGCAGGCCCAAGGCCCGGYACAGCGCGACTTCGTGTTCGTTCAAACCACTTTTGCCATCGGCCCCGGCGTGATGGCTGGCGCCGTAGGGCGTGCCGCCACCACGGGTTTCCAGCAAGGCCGACTCGCTGTAAGGCAGGCCGGTGATCAGCATGCCGTGGTGCAGCAGTGGCAACATCATCGACAGCAGAGTGGTTTCCTGGCCGCCGTGCAGGCTGGCTGTGGAGGTGAACACGCCAGCCGGTTTGCCCACCAGCGCACCGGTCAGCCACAGGTTGCTGGTGCCGTCGAGAAAGTACTTGAGCGGTGCCGCCATGTTGCCGAAACGGGTCGGGCTGCCCATGGCCAGGCCCGCGCAGTTCTTCAGGTCGTCGAGGCTGGCGTACAGCGCGCCCTCGTCCGGGATGTCTGGCGACACGGCTTCGCATTCAGTGGAAATCGCCGGCACGGTGCGCAGGCGCGCTTCCATACCGGACTGCTCGACGCCACGGGCAATCTGGCGGGCCATTTCATTGGTCGAGCCGCTGCGGCTGTAATACAGAACCAGAATGTACGGTGCACTCACGGCAGCAACTCCAGCACGTTCTCCGGTGGCCGGCCGATGATGGCTTTGTCGCCGACTTCGAGAATCGGTCGCTCCATGAGTTTCGGATGAGCCGTGATGGCCGCAATCACTTGTGCTTCGCTCAGGCTGGCGTCAGCGAGGTTCAGGGTCTTGTATTCGTCTTCGCCCGTGCGCAGCAATTGCCGGGCACTGATGCCCAGCTTGCCCAGCAGACTCTGGATTTGTGCGGCGTCCAGCGGGGTTTCCAGGTAACGGACCACGGTCGGCGTCAGGCCACGAGCTTCGAGCAATTCGAGCGCACCGCGGGATTTCGAGCAGCGCGGGTTGTGATAAAGCGTCAGATCGGTCATGTGCGGGTCGCTTCTTGCGTAAGGTGGCGGCTATTCTAACTGGGCAGCGCGTAATCCAGAACCTTGCGAGGCGATGGGTCGCAGGCGCATTCAATTTTGAACAAGGATCACGACATGACAAGGCGACTGGCAGCGGCATTGGCGATTTTCGGGGCGTTGATGCTGGGGGGCTGCGGCAATGACTATGGTATTGACCAGGACGGTCACAAGGTTGCTGCCAATCGCCTGGATGGCAAATGGCTGGTGCTGAATTACTGGGCTGAATGGTGTGGCCCTTGCCGCACCGAGATTCCGCAGTTGAACGCCTTGGCCGATCAATTGAAGGACAAGAAGATCGGCGTGTTCGGGGTCAATTTCGACAACGTGCAGGGTGAAGAGCTGAAGAGCGCCAGCGAGAAACTGGGGATCAAGTTCACGGTACTGGCTTCAGACCCGGCCGATCTTTTTGAATTGCCGCGCAGTGAGGCCTTGCCGGTGACGTACATCATCGATAACAAAGGCAAGGTGCGTGAACAACTGATGGGCGAGCAGACCGCGGCGGGGGTGATGGCCAAGCTTGAGGCGTTGCAGGCGAAGAATTAGCCGTAACGCGATTTGTAGCAGCTGGCGCAGCCTGCGTCCGGCTGCGCGGCAGTCGTAAACCCTGAAAATGCAGTCGTTCTGTACGACCGCATAGCCTGATTTCACGGCAGCTTCGCAGCCGGACGCAGGCTGCGCCAGCTGCTACAGGGAGCGGCGTCGTCTTCAATCCTCACCTTGATAGTTCCCACGCAGAGCATGGGAGCGATCATCAGCGGGGGATCAACCCTCTTCGAGCCACAAACGCAGCGGCTTTCCTTCCGCCGGCCAGAAGCGCATCTGGTCGATCGGTGAAATATCCCAGCGTTGCACACCTTCCAACGCCTCCAGGAAGCGCTTTTCCTGCTCCATGAGCGCGGGTGCGCAGAGTTTGCGGGTGCTGCCGATTTTGCCGAAGGTCAGATTGTCGCCATCCAGGGTATACGGCGCGAACCAATGGTTGCAGCCGCCATTGCCATAGGCCCGACCGTCGTCACCCAGGGTGATGGTCAGGTGGCTGTAGTCGATCAACGGACGATCGCCGATCCATTCCAGAATGTAGCTACGATTTTGTTGCAGTTGCACCGGCTCGGCGGCGCAGCCCAGCAGGCTGGCACCGACCATAGTGGTCAGAGCGAGGCGTTTCATCACACAGGCTCCTGGCATTTCGGGCACAGGTGTTTGTCGCTAACGGTGGCCCAGCCCAATTCGGCAATCCGCGCGGTGGCAGCGGGCTTTTCAGCCTTGTTGCCGAGCTTGGCGTCGACCGCGAACTCGAAGCTCAGTGCCTTGGCGCAACTGTCGCAATTGACTTCCCACGTGTGGATCCCCAACTCGCCGAACACCGGACCACTGCTCACCGCGACCCATTGGCCCGGCGGGTTGATCAAGTGACGAACGGTTTCGACGGTCAGGCGCATGGACAAGTCCTTGCTGCCTTTAAGGGTGACTACCAGCACATCGCCAATCCGGATCGAGCCGCCGTTGCCGGTGACTTGATAACGCCCCGGCACCAGGGCGCGGCATTCGGTAAGGGTGTGTTGCGGGCTCATCAGGGTGTAGCGGAAATCGTGTTCGACCATGGGTCCTCCAAATATGCGCGGTATGCTATCACGGGCCTGCACGCAGCATGGCGCGGGTAGATGACCTTCGATCAGGTTCAAATGACCTGCCGACTCATGGCACACTGCCGCTTTTGCATCTCTAAGGAACGGACATGGCGTTAATCGAATGTTATGAGTGCAAGCAGAGCATCAGCTCCACGGCGCCTGCTTGCATTCATTGCGGTGCACCCGCGGCAACGGTGCAAGCGGCCACTTCGACGGCAACGCCTGTGCAGGCGCCTCTTTCGTTCGGGCGTTTACCGACGGACGAGAAAGTGGCCCGGGTGACCCCGGCCGCGTTCGGGCGTAAGCGCAAAACCGCGGTCGAAGCCGACGTTCAGTCGCCGGCATCCGCACCGACACCGGCACTCGATGGGACACGTCCGGTAGAGCTGTGGCTGAAACTGATGATTTTCTTTCTGCCGCCGTTTTTTGTCTGGTTCCTGCTGCGCCGCGGGCATTCCCTCGGGCAGCGCCTGCTGGGTTTCGGCTGGCTGGCGTTGATGATCCTGTTGTCGAAGGCCTGACCCGGTCAGCCCTCGACCCGATTCTGCGGCGCACCGGCAGCCCAGGTTGCGATGTTCTGCAGGGTCGTCGCGGCAATCGCGCCCAGGGCTTCACGGGTCAGGAAGGCCTGGTGCGCGGTGATGATCACGTTCGGAAAGGTCAGCAGCCGCGCCAGCACATCATCCTGCAACGGCAGGTCCGAGCGATCCTCGAAAAACAGCTGCGCCTCTTCTTCATACACATCCAGCCCCAGATAGCCCAATTGGCCGTCCTTTAACGCGTCAATCAGCGCCGGCGTGTCCACCAGGCCACCACGCCCGGTGTTGATCAGCATCGCGCCGGGTTGCATGTGTGCCAGTGACTCGCGATTGATCAGGTGTTTGCTCTGCTCGTTGAGTGGGCAATGCAGGCTGATGATCTGCGACTCGGCCAGCAGCTGCGGCAAACTCAGATAACGCGCGCCCAGGGCTTCGACTTGCGGGTTGGGGTAGGGGTCATAGGCCAGCAACTGGCAGCCGAAACCATTCATGATCTTGGCGAACGTCGCGCCGATCTGCCCGGTGCCGACCACGCCGACGGTCTTGCCCACCAGATCGAAGCCGGTCAGCCCGTGCAGGCTGAAGTCGCCTTCGCGGGTGCGGTTGTAGGCTCGGTGCAAGCGGCGGTTGAGGGCCAGGATCAGCGCCACTGCGTGTTCGGCCACGGCGTGTGGGGAGTAGGCCGGGACGCGCACGATCGCAAGGCCCAGGCGTTTGGCCACAGGCAGATCGACATGGTTGAAACCGGCCGAACGCAGAGCGATCAGGCGCGTACCGCCCGCGGCAAGACGTTCAAGCACCGGGGCGCTGAGGTCGTCATTGATGAAGGCGCAGACCACCTCGTGCGCGTCTGCCAGCGCTACGGTATCCAGGCTCAGCCGCGCTGATTGAAAGTGCAGCTCGATTCCGGCGGGCAGGTCGGCGCCCAGAAAGCTGTCACGGTCGTAAGTCTGGCTGCTGAAAAGTATCGTGCGCATGCAATCCTCCATTTAACTCATGCTGTAGGTAGCAGCTGGCGAAGCCTGCGTCCGGCGGCGCAGCCGTCGTAAATCCGGCAAACGCGGTTTCCCTGAAAGAGCGCAGTGCCTGATTTTACGACGGCTTCGCCGCCGGACGCAGCCTTCGGCAGCTGCTACACGGGCCAGCTTAGCGCCGATGGTGATCGGCGCCATTGCGCTGTGTCAGGCATTGATCCGGGCGTGAGCGGCGAGACGATTGATCGCTCGTTCGAGCTCCTCCAATGCGCCGGGTGCTTTCGGGTCCTGTTGCTTGAGCAGTGTTTCACTGCGCTGGCAGGCGGCGCGCAGTTGCGGGACGCCACAGTAACGGGTGGCCCCGTGCAAGCGATGGACGCGCTCGATCAAAGCAGTCTGGTCGTTGCTGTCCCGGGCCATGCGAATGGCCTCGCGGTCGGCTTCTAGCGAGGCCAGCAACATCGCGAGCATGTCCGCCGCCAGATCCGCCTTACCCGCCGCCAGGCGCAAACCTTCTTCGGGGTCGAGTACCTGCAAGTCGTGCGCGCTGCCGTGGCTGTCGCTGGAACGTTCCGGCCCGTGGTTGCGCAATGCCAGGCCTGTCCACTTCAGCACCACTTGCGCCAGTTGCCGCTCGCTGATGGGCTTGGTCAGGTAATCGTCCATGCCGCTTTGCAGCAGCGCACGTTTTTCATTGGCCATGGCGTGAGCGGTGAGGGCCACGATCGGCAGCGGTGTGCAATGCCGTTCACTTTCCCACTGACGAATCGCTTCGGTACTTTGGCGTCCGTCCATGCCGGGCATTTGCACGTCCATCAACACCAGGTCGAAGGTTTCGGTCTGCACGGACTTGACCGCCGCGTAACCGCTGTCCACGGCCAATACCTTGGCGCCCATGTCTTCGAGCAGGGTTTGCACCAACAGCAGGTTGGCCGGGTTGTCGTCGACGCACAGCACCTTCGGCGCACGACTCGACACCGGTTCGCCGGGTTCGCTGCGCTGCTGGCGCGGGTTGACCAGATCGGACAAGGCACGACGCAGTTTGCGGGTGCAGGCCGGTTTGGCCTGCAACTGGCTGTGCGGGTTGGGGACCGAGAGATGAAACAACGTCTGCTCGGTGGTCGGGCACAGCACCAGGACTTTGCAGCCCAGGTGTTCGAGGTCCCAGATGTGCTGGTTCAGTCGCTCCGGTGGCATGTCGTTGCTGGTGATGCCAAGTACCGCCAGGTCGATGGCCTGATCGGTCTGGTGCGCGCCGGTCACGCCATTGGCCAGGTTTTCCAGGGTATTGAACGGCGTTACGCTCAGGCCGCAGTCTTCCAGTTGGTGCTGCAATGCCTGCCGGGCCAGTTCATGGTTTTCCAGCACTGCCACCCGACGCCCGAGCAGGGGCGCGGCAGGCAGATCTTCGGCGTCATCGCGAGTCTTGGGCAGGCTCAGGCTGATCCAGAATTCCGAACCTTCACCCGGTGTGCTGTCGACGCCAATTTCGCCACCCATCTGTTCGATCAGTCGCTTGGAAATTACCAACCCCAGGCCCGTGCCGCCGGGTTGCCGGGACAACGAGTTATCGGCCTGGCTGAAGGCCTGGAACAGTGCGCGCACGTCCTGGTTCGACAGGCCGATGCCGGTGTCCTGAATGCTGATGCGCAGTTGCACGCTGTCTTCATGCTCTTCTTCAAGCATGGCGCGGGCCACGATGGTGCCTTCGCGGGTGAACTTGATCGCGTTGCTCACCAGGTTAGTGAGGATCTGTTTGAGTCGCAGCGGATCGCCGACCAGCGACAGCGGCGTGTCGCGATACACCAGGCTCACCAATTCCAGCTGTTTGGCATGGGCCGCCGGGGCGAGAATGGTCAGGGTGTCCTGGAGCAGGTCGCGCAGGTTGAACGGAATATTGTCGAGCACCAGTTTGCCGGCCTCGATTTTCGAGAAGTCGAGGATTTCGTTGATGATCCCCAACAGGCTGTCGGCGGATTTTTCGATGGTGCCCAGGTAGTCGAGCTGGCGCGGCGTCAGTTCGCTTTTTTGCAGCAAGTGCGTGAAGCCGAGAATGCCGTTGAGCGGCGTGCGGATTTCATGGCTCATGTTGGCCAGGAACTCGGATTTGATCCGGCTTGCTTCCAGGGCTTCCTTGCGCGCCAGGTCCAGCTCGATGTTCTGGATCTCGATGGTTTCCAGATTCTGGCGCACGTCTTCGGTGGCCTGGTCGACGCTGTGCTGCAATTCTTCCTGAGCGTTTTGCAATGTGCCGGCCATGCGGTTGATGCCGGAGGCCAGTTCATCCAGTTCCTGGCTGCCGAGCGGCGGCAGGCGGGTTTCCAGATGCCCGTCCTTGAGTTGCGCCACCGCCAGTTTGATCTGGCTGATCGGCCGGTTGATGGTCCGGCCCATCCGCAGGGCCAGCAGCGCCGCGCCGGCCAGGCCTGCGGCAATCATCAGCAGGCTGGCGAACAGGCTGCGGTAGCCGCGTAACAACATGCCGTTGTGGGATAACTCGATTTCGACCCAGCCCAGCAGGCGATCGGCTTCTTCGGGGATCAAGTCGCCGGCCAGGTTGCGGTGTTTGCCGAACACCGGCAGCAAGTAGCGCGTGGCATCGTTGCCGCTGCGGCGCAGCATCTGCGAACCGGTGCCCAACGGTGCGCTGTTGAGCATGGTCGGGCCGGCATGGGCGAGTGACGTGCGGTCAGGGGCGAGGAACGTCACTGCGCGCACGTCCGCGGTTTCCAGCGCCTGGGTGGCAATGCGCTCCAGCAGTTCACTGTCCTTGTGACTCATGGCCGGAGCCACCAGGGGCGCCAGTTGTTCGGCAATCATTTCGCCGCGCTGCAACAGTTGGGTTTGCAGGTCGGATTGCTGCATCCAGGTGAAATAGCCGCCCAGGACCAATGCCATCAGAGTGGTTGGCAACAGGGTCAGCAACAGCACGCGGCCTTTAATTCCCAGTTTCGTGAGCACGCATCTCTCCTGCATCCAGCGATTGATTGACCTGCGTGTACGTCCGGTACGCGCCACCCGGGCAGTGTAGCGATTTGCAGGCAGGCAATCTTCGTAAAATTGATGTCGTCATTCGTCGGCTGGCGGGCGGCTTTTGCCTCAAAGGCAAACCTTGGGTTGCCCATCGATGGGCAATCTTGAATAATCATCAACTGAGAATTATTTGCAGATACTCATGACTCCCATCTCTATCGGCCACCCCCGAATCCTTTCCATCGAAGACGACCTGGTGCTCGGGGCGTATGTGCATGAGCATTTGGGCCGTTGCGGCTTTCAGGTGACCTGGTGCCAGAACGGCCAGGAAGGTCTGGCCATCGCGCGTCAGCAGGCCTTCGATGTGGTGTTGATGGATATTCTGTTGCCGGGCCTCGACGGGCTCAATGTATTGACGCAGTTACGCCAGAGCCACTCCACGCCTGTGGTGCTGATGTCCGCGCTGGGCGCCGAAGAGGATCGTATCAGCGGTTTTCGCCTGGGTGCCGATGATTACTTGCCGAAACCCTTCAGCATGGCCGAATTGCGTGTGCGCATCGAAGCGATCCTGCGCCGGGTGGCGCTCGACCGTCGACCGCCACCGGTTCCGTCAGCGGTTGAAAGCGAGACGGGCGGCCTGCGTTTTGACGATGAGCTGTGCGAAGTTTTTCATGGCAAACACGCCGCCGGCCTCACCCGCAGCGAGTATCGATTGCTGGAAACGCTTAACCGCAGCGGTGATGAAGTACTGAGCAAAGCCTTCCTTTATCAACACGTACTGCAACGCGGCTACGCGGCCCATGACCGCAGTCTCGACATGCACGTCAGCCAGATTCGCCGCAAGCTCAAAGGTATCGGCTACACCGCGCGCGAAGTGCGAACGGTGTGGGGCAAAGGCTACGTATTGAGTGCGGCCGATGAAGTGGTCTGACCTGCCGGGGCGGCACTCACTGTTCTGGAAACTGGCGTGTTTGCTGGTGGCGTTCTGTTTGCTGATGATCTGGCTGAGCTGGTCGTGGGGCCGGTACATGGAGCAGCGCAACCAGTTTCTGTCCGATGAGGCCCGACGCACCCTGGCGGGCTATGCCGTCGAGGCTGAACAGGCGTGGCGCCAGGGGCAAAGTGACGGCGTCGATCGTTGGCTGCAGGGGATGCAGGAACGCGAAAAGGGCTGGGTTGGTGTCATTGGCGGTGATTTGCAGACATTGAGCAATCAGCCACTGACGGGCAAGGAAATCGAGCGTCTGACCTTTCTGCGTGGCCTCGATTGGCCTATTCACAAGCAAGGCCGACCTTGGCTGCGCATACCGTTTCCCAGTGATCCAAGCGTCGGCAATCTGGTGATCGAACTGCCCCAGCGGTTCTTGCCCGGGCGTTACAGGACCTTCTGGCGCGTGATTACCAACGGGGTGATTCCAGGGCTGTTTACCTTGCTGCTGTGTGTCGGCCTGTATCGACTGCTGGTGGTGCCGTTGAACAGTCTGCGTGAACAGGCCAACGCCTGGCGCGCCGACCAGTTGAATGTGCGCTTGTCGAGCAGCACCACCAATCGTTCGGATGAACTCGGTGAGCTGGGCAGGGCCTTCGATCACATGTCCGAGCGCCTGCAAAGCACGGTGGCCCTGCAGCAACAATTGTTGCGCGACCTTTCCCACGAACTGCGCACGCCGCTGAGCCGCTTGCGGGTGGCCAGCGAAAGCGAGCAGGAGCTGACGGCGTTGCGTGAGCGCATTGGCCGGGAAGTCGATGGCATGCAGCGTCTGGTGGAAGACACGTTGCAACTGGCCTGGCTTGACACCGAGCGATCACCGCTGCCCGATGAGGCGATCCAGATTCAGGCACTGTGGGAAATGCTCACGGAAAACGCCTGCTACGAAAGCGGTTGGCCGGTCAGTCAATTGCGCTGCACGGTGGACTCGACCTGCTGGGTTCGCGGCAACCTCAACACCCTGGCGCAGGCACTTGAAAACATCCTGCGCAATGCTATTCGTCATTCGTCCGAGGGCGGCGTTGTAAGTCTCGGTGGGCAGCGCGATGGCGATTTCTGGCATGTGTGGCTGGAAGATCAGGGCGGTGGGGTGGCCGAGGCGGATCTTGAACGGATCTTTTCGCCGTTTACTCGGCTAGACGGTTCGCGACCGGGGGATGGCGGGTTTGGCTTGGGATTGAGCATTGCCAGGAATGCGGTGCAGCGTCAGGGCGGGCAGCTTTGGGCCGAAAACACCGGGGTTGGGTTGCGACTAAATATGCGGTTGGTGGCTGAAATTGATGGTGTGAGTGATGACGCCATCGCGAGCAAGCTCGCTCCTACAGTACAGGTGTGTCGCCCACAAAGGGTGTGATCACCCCGATCCCCATGTAGGAGTGAGCCTGCTCGCGATGAGGCCCTCCCAGCCACCAAGAAGCTGGTTTTTCCGGAGCGTTCCCGTTCTTTTGTACGACCTTTCCTAAAGGGTATTGCCGACACCTACTGCCTGACTTAACGCAATAGACTCGCGTTTTTTCTCGGCCTCAAGGAGTTCGGCATTAATCCATCCAGCGTCCCCGACGACCGCTTCAATGAAGTGCTTGCACTGATTCAAAGTGCCAAACAGCAGGCGATGCAGGCGGTGAACCCAGCTGATCGAACTGTATTGGCAGGTCGGTGCTTACATCAGTCGCAAGCTCGAAAAAGCCGAATGGGGCGATTCTGTGGTCGGTCAGTTGGCGGAACATCTGGCTCAGACTCAACCTGGGTTGCGCGGATTTACCCGGTCGAATTTGTTCCGCATGCGCCAATTCTATGAGATTTATTGTACGGAGGAGAAAGTCGCACCACTGGTGCGACAATTGTCCTGGTCGCACAACCTGATCATTTTCGGCCAGAGCAAACGCTCGGAAGAGCGGGAGTTTTACGTCCGTCTGTCGGTTCAAGAAAAATAGTCGAAGCGCGAACTGGAGCGTCAGTTCAAAGCAGCACTGTTCGAGCGAAGCGTGACCCAACCAGCAAAAACCTCAGCGATGCTGAGACAAACCCACCCGGCAGCACTTGAGATATTCCGTGATGGCTACATGCTCGAGTTTCTCGACCTGCCCGGTGGCCATGCCGAGACCGATCTGCAAAAAGGGTTACTGGCGCGCCTAAAAGAATTCCTGAGCGAGCTCGGTCGCGACTTCTGCTTTGTCGGTTCCGAGTATCCGCTGCAAGTGGGTGGGTGTGATTTGCATTGGATCTGCTGTTCTTCCACCGTGGCCTTAATTGTCTTGTAGCCATTGAGCTGAAGGTCGGTCGTTTTAAGCCGGAGTACCTGGGCAAGCTGGACTTCTATCTGGAAGCGCTGGACCGCAATGTACGCAAGCCCCACGAAAATCCGGCCATTGGTGTGTTGCTGTGTGCCAGCAAGGATGACGAAGTGGTGGAGTACGCCCTGAACCGCAGCCTCTCAGCAGTATTGATCGCCGAATATCAAGTCCAGCTTCCAGACAAGCAATTGTTGCAGGCCAAGTTGCATGAGTTCTATGCGTTGAATGTCGCGCATGAAGAGCAATGCTGAGGCAGCCGCTTATTCCCATAAGCCATAAGCACCGCACTTTGCGTGATATGGCCTGCGAACGTTTGCCGGTATGATAGGCGCCCCCGCAGTCTGGATTGCGAATACGCCATGACCTTGCAGTACCCAACCATCGCCGATTGCGTCGGCAACACTCCGCTGGTCCGTTTGCAGCGCCTGCCCGGCGTCACCAGCAATACCCTTTTGCTCAAGCTCGAAGGGAATAACCCGGCGGGTTCGGTCAAGGACCGTCCGGCGCTGTCGATGATCACCCGCGCCGAGTTGCGCGGGCAGATCCACGCCGGCGATACGTTGATCGAAGYGACTTCGGGTAACACCGGGATTGCGTTGGCCATGGCCGCCGCGATCAAGGGTTACAAGATGATCCTGATCATGCCGGATAACTCCAGCGCCGAACGTAAAGCCGCGATGACGGCTTRTGGCGCCGAACTGATCCTGGTCACCCAGGAAGAAGGTATGGAAGGCGCCCGCGATCTCGCTCAGCGGATGGAAGCCGAAGGCCGTGGCAAGGTGCTGGACCAGTTCGCCAACGGTGACAATCCGCAAGCGCACTACACCACCACCGGCCCGGAAATCTGGCGTCAGACCGAGGGCACCATTACCCATTTCGTCAGTTCGATGGGCACCACCGGCACTATCATGGGTGTCTCGCGCTACTTGAAAGAGCAGAGCGAGAGCGTGCAAATCATCGGCCTGCAACCGATGGAAGGCTCGGCGATCCCGGGCATCCGCCGCTGGCCGCAAGAATACCTGCCGAAGATTTATCAGGCTGATCGCGTAGACCGCATCGTCGACATGGCGCAAAGCGAAGCCGAAGACGTGACCCGTCGTCTGGCCCGCGAAGAAGGCATTTTCTGTGGCGTGTCCTCGGGCGGTGCAGTGGCAGCGATGTTGCGACTGTCCAAAGAAGTTGAAAACGCGGTGATCGTCGCGATCATCTGCGACCGTGGCGACCGTTACTTGTCGACCGGCATTTTCGACGCGCCCAACTGATGGCCAAGCACGAGAGAGGCCTGCGCTTCCAACCCACGGGCGGCAGCAAGGCCCCACAAATCCCGACCGGAAAAAAGCAGCGCTTGACCATCGAACGCCTGGCCAATGACGGTCGCGGTATCGCATTTTTCGAAGGTCGCACCTGGTTCGTCATCGGCGCATTGGCCGGTGAAGACGTCGAGGCGCGGGTGTTGGGTGCCCACGGCAAAGTGGTCGAGGCGCGCACCGAACGCGTGTTCCAGGCCAGTGAACTGCGACGCCCGGCGCCGTGCCCGCATGCCGGTCGTTGCGGCGGTTGCAGCGTGCAACATCTGCCACACAACGAACAATTGGCCCTGAAACAGCGCATGCTCGCCGAGCAGCTGTCGAAGGTCGCCGGTGTCGAACCGCAAGAATGGGCGGCGCCGTTGAGTGGCCCGGAATTCGGTTACCGCCGTCGCGCCCGGGTTGCAGTGCGCTGGGACATGAAGGCGAAAAAGCTCGAGGTAGGTTTCCGCGCGGCGGGCAGTCAGGACATCGTCGCGATTAACGAATGTTCAGTGCTGGTTCAGCCATTACAGCCGATCATGACCCGCTTACCGGAAATGCTGCGTCGCTTGAGCAAGCCTCAGGCGCTGGGGCATGTGGAATTGTTCAGCGGCTCGTCGCTGGCGGTCTTGCTGCGGCACATGGCGCCGTTGTCTGACGCTGACCTGACGATCCTCAAGGATTTCTGCGCGTTCCACGAAGCGCAGTTGTGGCTGCACGGTGACGGCGAGCCGCAACCGGTCGATGCCGATCAGTCGCTGGGTTATCGTCTGGCGTCGTGGGATCTGGATCTGGCGTACCGGCCGGGAGATTTCATCCAGGTCAACGCCGGCGTCAACGAAGCGATGATCGCCCAGGCGCTGGAATGGCTGAAGCCGCAACCGGATGAACGCGTTCTCGACCTGTTCTGCGGGTTGGGCAATTTTGCATTGCCGCTGGCCAAAGCCGTTCGCGAAGTGGTGGCGGTCGAAGGTGTGCAGACGATGGTCGAGCGTGCTGCCGCGAACGCCGCTAGCAATAATCTGAATAACGCGAAGTTTTTTCAGGCCGATTTATCCCAGCCTTTGGCTGATGCCGAATGGGCCCGCGAAGGCTTTTGTGCGGTACTCTTGGACCCACCGCGTGACGGTGCTTTCGAGGTGGTGCGCAAGCTCAAGACCTTGGGCGCCGAGCGATTGGTGTATGTGTCGTGCAACCCGGCAACGCTGGCGCGCGACACAGTTGAGTTGATCAAGCAGGGCTACCGGTTAAAACGTGCCGGGATTCTCGATATGTTTCCTCAAACGGCACATGTCGAGGCCATGGCGTTATTTGAAGCGAGCTAGGATGGCTCGTCTGGTCCGACTGGCCCGCCCGAGCAGCGCTCGCATGAGCCCCGTGAGCGCAATCGGGCAACGAAGGTCAGCGATTTGACGCATTGAATCTGCGTCGTAGGGAAGGTAAGCAAGATGGTACAGGTGAGAGCACACCAGCCGATCAACACAGACGGCAGTATCAATCTCGAGGCTTGGCTCGATCATGCGGTCAGTGTCGATCCGGCACTGGATCGCGAAGCCTTGAAGGAGGCGTGCGAGTTCGCTCGCATGTCGGAACAACAGGCCAATGCGGCGAAGAATCTCTGGTCCGAAGGGACCTCGAGTTTCCGCACGGGCCTTGAGATCGCCGAGATTCTCGCCGACCTCAAACTCGATCAGGATTCATTGGTCGCCGCGATCTTGTACCGTGGCGTGCGCGAAGGCCAGATCGAGTTGCCTGCCATCAGCCAGCGCTTCGGGCCGGTGGTGGCCAAGCTGATCGATGGCGTGCAGCGCATGGCGGCGATCAGCGACAGCTTGAGCCCGCGCAAATCCCTGGTGCTGGGCACTCAGGGCCAGGTCGAAAACCTGCGCAAAATGCTGGTTGCCATGGTCGATGACGTACGCGTCGCACTGATCAAGCTGGCTGAACGCACCTGCGCGATTCGTGCGGTGAAAACCGCCGACGACGAAAAGCGCAATCGCGTCGCCCGCGAAGTCTTCGACATCTATGCGCCACTCGCGCACCGTCTCGGTATCGGTCACATCAAGTGGGAACTGGAGGACTTGTCCTTCCGTTACCTTGAGCCTGACCAGTACAAGCAGATCGCCAAGCTGTTGCATGAGCGACGTCTGGATCGCGAACGCTTCATCAGCGACGTGATGACCCAACTCAAAAACGAATTGCAGGCCACCGGCGTCGATGCCGACATCAGCGGCCGGGCCAAACACATCTATTCGATCTGGCGCAAAATGCAGCGCAAGGGTCTGGAGTTCAGCCAGATCTACGACGTGCGCGCCGTTCGCGTGCTGGTGCCGGAAATGCGCGATTGCTACACCGCGCTCGGCATCGTCCACACCTTGTGGCGGCACATCCCGAAAGAATTCGACGACTACATCGCCAACCCGAAAGAGAACGGCTATCGCTCGCTGCACACGGCGGTGATCGGGCCTGAGGGCAAGGTGCTGGAAGTGCAGATCCGCACCCACGCCATGCACGAGGAAGCCGAGCTGGGCGTGTGCGCGCACTGGCGCTACAAGGGCACCGACGTCAAATCCGGTTCGAACCACTACGAAGAGAAAATCTCCTGGCTGCGTCAGGTCCTCGAGTGGCATGAAGAGCTGGGCGATATCGGTGGCCTGGCGGAACAGCTGCGGGTCGATATCGAGCCGGACCGGGTCTACATCTTCACCCCCGACGGTCACGCCATCGACTTGCCCAAAGGCGCGACACCGCTGGACTTCGCGTACCGGGTGCACACCGAGATCGGCCACAACTGCCGTGGCGCGAAGATCAACGGGCGCATCGTGCCGCTCAACTACAGCCTGCAAACCGGTGAACAGGTCGAGATCATCACCAGCAAGCACGGCACGCCGAGCCGCGACTGGCTGAACCCGAACCTGGGCTACATCACCACCTCGCGGGCACGGGCGAAGATTGTCCACTGGTTCAAATTACAGGCCCGCGATCAGAACGTCGCGGCCGGTAAAACCCTGCTTGAGCGCGAGCTCAATCGCCTCGGCCTGCCAGCCGTAGATTTCGACAAGCTGGCCGACAAGGCCAACATGAAGACGGCCGAGGACATGTTCGCGGCGTTGGGCGCCGGTGATTTGCGCCTGGCGCAACTGGTGAACCTGGCGCAGCAACTGGTCGAGCCGGAACGCGGCAACGAGCAGTTGGAGCTGATCCCCCGCAAGGCCACCGGCTACAAGCCAGGCAAGCGCGGCGACATCCAGATCCAGGGTGTCGGCAACCTGATGACGCAAATGGCCGGCTGCTGCCAGCCATTGCCGGGCGATGCCATCGTCGGTTACATCACCCAGGGTCGTGGCGTGAGCATTCACCGTCAAGACTGTGCCTCGGTGCTGCAACTGGGCGGGCGCGAGCCAGAGCGGATCATCCAGGTCAGTTGGGGGCCGGTGCCGGTGCTCACTTACCCGGTGGACATCATCATCCGCGCCTACGACCGCTCCGGGTTGCTGCGTGACGTGTCGCAGGTGCTGCTCAACGAGCGGATCAACGTGCTGGCGGTCAACACCCGCTCGAACAAAGAGGACAACACCGCGTTGATGTCCCTGACCATCGAGATTCCGGGACTGGATGCGCTGGGGCGGTTACTGGGGCGGATTTCCCAGTTGCCGAACATCATCGAAACCCGCCGTAACCGGACGCCGTGAAACCGATCCCTGTAGGAGCCGAGCTTGCTCGCGATGGCGATTTACCTGATGTACCGC
>NZ_JBFUBK010000059.1:0-37799 GCF_056405815.1 Pseudomonas sp. P1_F1_2
CGCATTGTCTGTCTTTGGCGACTGCTGCGCAGCCGGACGCAGGCTTCGCCAGCTGCTACAGGTTCTGTGATCAGCGAAAGGTCCTACACGTCCCGGGGACTAGACAGAACCCCAACTTCGGCCGATGATTTGCCCCGCAAAACCCACTCACTTGCGAGAAATCATCATGAGCAAAAAGCCATCAAAGCATGGCCCCAACAAGGCCAAATCCATCATCGCCCAGCCACTGTTCCGCAGCCGTCAGGAACGAGCCGGCAAGGGCAAAGGCAGCTACCGCCGCGAAGCCTTCCAGTCTAATAGCTGGGAGGCTTCTTACTTTCTGGCTGCTTAAAGCAGAACACCCCTTCTACATGTTAAGGTCTGCACCTGAATCGATTGCCCTGGACCTGTGCATGCCCCTTTGTCTTTCCCGTCGTTGGCCCGTTCGCCAATTGATCGCTGCCTCCAGCCTCATTTTGCTTGTCGCCTGCGCGGAAAAACCAACCGCCGCCGACGCCCAACCGCTGCAATCCCAGCCTGTCGCGACAGCCCCAGCGGTCATTCCGCCCGTGGTGCCGACCGGTGAAAATCTCGATATCCAGCCCACCCAGACGTTCGCCGAATGGCAGGCGGGATTCCGTAAAGACGCGCTGGCCGCCGGTATCCGCGCCGATCTGTTCGACCGCGCCTTTGCCGATGTCAGCTTCGACCCGAGCGTGATCCGGGCCGACCGCAGCCAACCGGAGTTTTCCCGCCCGGTATGGGAATACCTCGACGGCGCCCTTTCTCCGCTGCGAGTACGTAAAGGCCAAGCGCTGATCAGCGAAAACGCGGCCATCCTGCAAAGCATCGAACAGCGCTATGGCGTCGACCGCCAGGCACTGGTGTCAGTGTGGGGCATGGAGAGTAACTTCGGTCAGTTCCAGGGCAGCAAGTCGGTCATCAACTCCCTGGCGACGCTGGCGTATGAAGGCCGACGCCCGGGCTTTGCCCACGATCAACTGATCGCCGCCCTGCAAATCCTGCAACAGGGCGATATAACCCCCGAGAAAATGCTCGGTTCCTGGGCCGGCGCCATGGGTCAGACCCAGTTCATCCCGACGACTTACAACACCCACGCGGTCGACTTCGATGGTGACGGGCGCCGTGACATCTGGAAYAGCCCCGCCGACGCCCTCGCTTCGACCGCGCATTACCTGCAAAGCTCCGGCTGGCAGAAAGGCCAGCCATGGGGCTTCGAAGTGCAACTGCCAGGCAGTTTCAACTACGTTCTGGCCGATGGCACGATTCGCAAAAGTGTCGCCGAGTGGATGCAACTGGGGGTTTCGCTGCCCGCTGGCGCTCGGGTCCCGCCAGGATCTGAACACCTTTCTGCGGCCCTGCTGCTGCCGGCCGGTTACCGTGGCCCGGCATTTCTGGTGCTCGACAACTTCCGCGCGATTCTCAAGTACAACAACTCGTCGTCCTATGCGTTGGCGGTGAGTCTGTTGTCCGAACGCTTCAATGGTGCGGGGCTGATCAGCGGCACTTGGCCGAAAGATGATTTGCCATTGAGCCGTACCGAGCGCATGGAACTGCAAAGCCTGCTGAGCGCCCAGAACTATGACGCAGGCACCCCTGACGGGATTATCGGCGCCAACACCCGCAAGGCAATCCGCAGCGCCCAGCAGTCGTTTGGCTGGCCGGCGGACGGGTATCCGACGCACAAGTTGCTGGAAGGGTTGCGTAACCGCTAGTCAGCCGTATGGCGACTGCCGCCTTCGCGAGCAAGCTCGCACACATTGGATTTGTGAACGACACAAAACCTGTGGGAGCTTGCTCGCGATGACTGACCATCAGGCGACGAAACTCTAGCGCCTGACCACCACATCCTGCTCCAACACCAACACCCTGTTCCCCGCATCCAGCTTGACCAACGCCCCCATCGGCAGCGTCAGGTTCGGGTCGCAATGCCCACTGCGCCATCCGGCCAGCACGGGTATCCGCAACGGCTCGAACGTCTGCTTGAGCAACCGCTCCAGCGCCGCCGGCTCGACCCCCGCGATATCTCCCACCAGCACCCCGCGCAGCTTGCCCAGCGTTCCGGCCAGACGCAGATGGGTCAGTAGCCGGTCGATGCGATACAACGGCTCGTTGATGTCCTCGATCAACAGGATGACGCCCTCGGCCTCCAGCTCGTAAGGCGTGCCCATGGTCGCGGCGATCATCGACAGGTTGCCCCCCAGCAAGCGCCCATGCGCGACGCCAGGTTCGATAGTGGTCAACGGGTAAGCCGCCGGATGAGCCAACACGCTGCCGGCCTTCACCTGCCCACGGAGCATGTTGAAAAACGAAGACTCGGTCGGTTTTTGCTTGTCGCCCAACAGGTCGGCATTGAGCAACGGGCCATGAAAGGTCACGAAACCGGCATAACGGCTGATCGCCACGTGCAGCGCCGTGATGTCGCTGTAGCCGATGAACGGCTTGGCGTTGTTTTGCAGCAGTTCGAAATCTATGCGGTCGAGCAAACGCGGTGTGCCGTAACCACCCCGCAGGCAGATGATCGCGTCGACCTCGGTGTCGGCGAATGCCGCGTGCAAATCATTGAGCCGCACTTCGTCACTGCCGGCCAGGTAACCGTCCTTTTCATACACCCCGGGATACACCCGCAACGCATAACCGCGAGCGTGCATCCAGGCAATGGCTTTGTCAGTGTCCAGCCCGGCGGGACCTGCTGGTGCAATGACGCCGATCAGCCCTTGCGACGGCAACGCCGGAACAGGTTTATGTGGATACAGCGTATGGGTCGGTCGAACGGTCATCCATGAATCTCCCTGCGTGAACACTTCAGCACACAGTAGTCAGGTACGGGGACAAACAGAAGAGGGTCAGTCGCCCGCAGGTTGCAGGAAAAAACGCTGGCTGGCGTAGGCCAGGCAAAAAAACGCCCGCAAAGCCTGGAAAGCCATGCGGGCGTCTTTTATGTCATCGCCAAATTACAGGGACGACATCAGCTCGGCTTTAACCAGTTTCGCCTGCTCGTCGGCGTGGTACGACGAACGTACCAGCGGGCCGGAAGCGACGTTCTTGAAGCCCATCTTGTAACCTTCCTCGGCGAACCAGGCGAAAGTGTCCGGGTGCACGAAACGCTGCACCGGCAAGTGGCTGCGAGACGGTTGCAGGTATTGGCCCAGCGTCAGCATGTCGATGTCGTGCTCGCGCATGCGCTTCATGACTTCGATGACTTCTTCGTCGGTTTCGCCCAGGCCCAGCATCAAGCCGGACTTGGTTGGAATGTGCGGCATCATTTGCTTGAAACGCTGCAGCAGGGTCAGCGACCACTGGTAATCCGAACCCGGACGCGCTGCTTTGTACAAACGCGGCACGGTTTCCAGGTTGTGGTTGAACACATCCGGTGGCTCGGCCGCGGTGATTTCCAGCGCCACGTCCATACGGCCACGGTAATCCGGGACCAGGGTTTCGAGCTGCACGTTCGGCGACAGCTTGCGGATCTCGCGGATGCAGTCGGCAAAGTGCTGGGCACCGCCGTCACGCAGGTCGTCGCGGTCAACCGAGGTGATCACCACGTACTTCAATTTCAGGTCGGCGATGGCGATGGCCAGGCTTTCCGGCTCGTTCACGTCCAGAGGTTTCGGACGGCCGTGACCGACGTCGCAGAACGGGCAGCGACGGGTGCAGATGTCGCCCATGATCATGAACGTCGCGGTACCGCCGGAGAAGCACTCGCCCAGGTTCGGGCAGGACGCTTCTTCGCACACGCTGTGCAGCTTGTGTTTACGCAACAGGGCCTTGATGCGGTCGACTTCCGGGGAAACCGGGATGCGTACACGAATCCAGTCGGGTTTCTTTGGCAGTTCGGTGGTCGGAATGATCTTCACCGGGATACGTGCAACCTTCTCGGCGCCGCGCAGCTTGACGCCGGCTTCAACCTTGGCACGCGGGGCCGGACGCTCGGTGACATCAAGCGTCGGGATCATGGTTTGCACTGCATCAGTAGTCATATCAGTCGATTCCGCCCGTTAGGGTCGTCTGCTCAGCATAGTCGAGGTGTTTGACGAGCTGCGCGCGCAGCCGGGCACTTACCTCGGCAAATTCAATCGATCCTGCGTGATCGCTCAGCTGGGTCATCGCCAGCCCGGCGTAGCCGCAGGGATTAATCCGTCGAAACGGTTCCAGGTTCATGTCCACGTTCAGGGCCAGGCCATGAAAGGAACAACCGTGGCGGATCCGCAGACCCAGAGATGCGATTTTCGCCCCGTTGACGTAGACACCCGGTGCGTCCGGCTTGGCGGCGGCAGTAACGCCGTAGCTGGCCAGTAACTCGATCAGGCATTGCTCCATGCGGCTGACCAGGTCACGCACGCCAAACCCCAGCTTGCGTACGTCCAGTAGCAGATAGGCCACCAGTTGGCCAGGGCCGTGATAGGTCACCTGACCGCCCCGATCGACCTGCACCACCGGAATATCCCCGGGAAGCAGCAGATGCTCGGCCTTGCCAGCCTGCCCCTGGGTGAACACCGGCGGGTGCTCGACCAGCCAGATCTCGTCGGCGGCATCGGTGCCGCGTTCGTTGGTGAAGCGTTGCATGGCATGCCAGACCGGCTCGTAAGCCATCTGGCCGAGCTCACGAAAGCCCAGCGTGCCAGACATCACAGCACCATGTGCACGAAGCCGGTCGCCCGCAGATAGCTGTTGATGTTGTACAGCTGGTCCTGGTCGGTCGCGACGATGTGCAACTGAATGGTGGTGTATTTGCCGTTGCTGCTTTGACGCTCATCGACACGCTCATCGTTGATGGTCGCGTATTTCTTGACGATTTCAATGATCTTGTCTTTGTTGCCGACGCCCGTATCGCAGATCACCTTAACCGGATAATCAACTTGGGGAAATTCGATCTTTGGTGCCTTTACTTCGGTATCGGTCATGGCGTAACGGCCTCGTAAGCGTAAGCCGTGGCGACAGCAAAACCCCGCGCCGGATCAGCACGGGGCCTTGCAGGAGCACACTATCAGTTGAACATGCTGTAGAAGAATAGACGGATGCTATCCCACATGCGGCGGAAGATACCACCCTCCTCGACCGCGTCCAGAGCGATCAGATCGGCGCTGTGCACCACCTTGTCGTCCAGTTTCACTTCGACTTTACCGATCACGTCGCCCTTGGCGATTGGCGCAACCAGTTGCGGGTTCATGGTCATGCTGGCAGCAAGCTTTTTCAGCTGGCCTTTTGGCAGGGTCATGGTCAGGTCTTCAGCCAGGCCGGCCTTGACTTGATTGGTCGCGCCTTTCCAGACAGGGGCCTGAGCCAGCTCGGCGCCTTTCTGATAGAAGGTCTGGGTTTCGAAGAAGCGGAAACCGTAAGTCAGCAGCTTCTGGGTTTCGGCGGCACGAGCCACTTCGCTGTTGGTGCCGAACACCACCGCGATCAGGCGCATGCCATCACGTACGGCCGAAGACACCATGCAGTAGCCGGCTTCATCGGTGTGGCCGGTTTTCAGACCGTCGACGGTCTTGTCGCGCCACAGCAGCAGGTTGCGGTTAGGTTGCTTGATGCCGTTCCAGAAGAACTCTTTCTGCGAGTAGATCGCGTAGTGAGCCGGGTCTTCGTGAATGATTGCGCGAGCCAGCACCGCCATGTCATGAGCCGACGAGTAGTGCTCCGGGTTCGGTAGACCAGTCGGGTTCATGAAGTGGGTGTTGGTCATGCCCAGGTCGGCCACGGTTTTGTTCATCACGTCAGCGAATGCGTCTTCGCTGCCGGCGATGTGCTCGGAGAGCGCAACACTGGCGTCGTTACCCGACTGAATGATGATGCCGTGCAGCAGGTCGCTGACGGTGACCTGCGAACCCACCTTGATGAACATCCGCGAACCGCCGGTACGCCAGGCGTTTTCGCTGACGGTCACCGGGTCGTTTTCGCCGATCTGGCCACGACGGATTTCCAGGGTCGCGATGTACGCGGTCATCAGCTTGGTCAGGCTGGCCGGTGGCAGACGCTGGTCACCGTTGTTCTCGACCAGCACGTTGCCGCTGCTGGCATCCATGAGCACATAGGCCTTGGCGGCCAGTTGTGGTGGCGACGGCATCACCTCGACCGCGAAAGCGGCAGGTGAGAGAAGCAGCGGGACTAGCAGGAACAGGCGTTTGGCAAAGGTGGTGATGTTCATCCGTCTCTCGAAATCGCTAATGGAAACTTGCCCAGGGGCAAAACTAATCAAATAACCTTCTAACGGGTTATCGCGTGTTCAGTTGCTCACTCTGTAACCCTTGCCGGGCTTTTGTTCTGTATCGAGCCAACAACCTGGTTCACCCCCCAAAACCGCAGATGAACCGTCAATCAAGTCCTACGTTTACTCTGTTACCACACTTGGCGAACCGAGGTTGGCCATGCGCACACTGTTCTGCACTTGCTGGATTTCACCCGGAGAACCGATCGGCCCCAGGCGCACCCGATGCAGTGTCTGTTGGTTGCGCACTATCGAACTGATGAACACCGGGGCGCTCACCATCCCGCTGAGCTTCGATCTCAGGAGTTCTGCAGCGTCCGGGTTGGCGAACGCGCCCACCTGCAGATACTGGCCAGAGGCTGGTACAGAAGCGTTTTTTTTTGCATCAAGCTGAACGGGCACGACGGCCGCGGCGTGTTGCTGCGGTGGCGGCGTCCATTGCTCGACGGTGCCGGCCGAGGCCGTAATCACCGGGGCGCTATTTTGCGCGACTTGCGGCTCGTTGAGCATCAAAGGCGCCGGACGGCCTTTTTGTGCCCACCACTGTTGCGGGTCGATACCCTCGACCTTGACCCGCGCGGTGCCGATTTCGGCGTAACCGAGTTTTTTGGCAGCGGCATAGGACAAGTCGATGATGCGGTCCGAATAGAACGGCCCACGGTCGTTGACCCGCAGGATCACGCTCTTGTTGTTGTCCAGGTTGGTCACCCGAACGTAACTTGGCAGTGGCAATGTCTTGTGTGCGGCACTCATGCCGTACAGGTCATACACCTCGCCATTGGCGGTGTTCTGACCGTGAAACTTGGTGCCATACCAGGACGCCGTGCCCGAGGCGACGTAGGTCTTGGATTCTTGCAGCGGGAAATAGGTCTTGCCCAGCACCGTGTACGGGTTGGCCTTGTAAGGACCGCTGTGCAGGGTCGGCGTGGCATCCGGGATGCGCGATACGTCGACATCCCACCACGGCGCGCCATCTTTGTGGGCGCGGTTGATGTCCAGCCCCGGCGTAGCGCGCACGGCAGTGGACGAGGATTTCTGAGCCGGCGCGCGACTGGTCGAGCAACTGGCAAGCAGCACCGCCAATGCGGCGAAAGCCATGAGCTTGAGGGGTTTATCCATAGGCGATGCCCGCATTACTTGACGCCCCGTGCTTGGACCAGCTGCTCAGACAGTTGATGTACGGCCATGGCGTACATCACGCTGCGGTTATAACGCGTGATTGCGTAAAAATTCTTCAGGCCCATCCAGTACTCGGGGCCATTGTCACCTTCAAGGCGGAAAGCCGTGACCGGCATATCATCGCGCAGCGCATCATGACTTGACCACCCTAGAGCCCGCAACTCCCCTGCGGTTTTAGTCGGCTCGATGCCCGTGGTCAACCCTTCGTCCACCTGCTCGCCTCGTACATCGGCGCGGCTGACCACCGGTTCGCCGGCAACCCAGCCGTGAAGCTTGAAGTAACTGGCGACGCTACCAATGGCATCGTCCGGATTGGTCCAGATATTAATGTGACCATCACCGTCGAAATCCACCGCATACGCGCGAAAACTGCTCGGCATGAACTGCGGCAAGCCCATGGCGCCTGCGTAGGAACCTTTGAGGGTCAACGGATCGACCTGTTCTTCACGGGCCAGCAGCAAGAACTCACGCAATTCCTTGCGGAAGAATTCGGCACGGGGAGGATAGTCGAAACCCAATGTCGATAACGCGTCGATCACCCGGTAATTACCGGTATTACGGCCGAAAAAGGTTTCAACTCCGATGATCGAGACAATCACCTGGGCCGGCACACCATATTCCTGCTCGGCACGCGCCAGCACTGCTTCGTGCTGACGCCAGAAGTCCACACCACGGGCAATGCGCGCGTCGGTGATGAACATTGGACGGTATTCGTTCCATTGCTTGACCCGTTCGGCGGGCTTGGAGATCGCATCCAGGATCGACTGCTTGCGTTCGGCTTCGCGGAACACGCCCATCAGCTGTTCGCCAGCGAAACCGTAGTCGCGGGTCATTTCACCGACGAATTCGGCCACCTGGGGTGAACCTTCGTAATCGCCGGCCAACGCGTCCTGCGTTATGCCAAGGATGCTTACCAGGCCGACCCATGGCGCGTATCGAGTCGCCCAGCCACGCATTACTTGCATTGAAATCTTCACCTTATTCAAACCTGTGCGATCCACTTACGATGGGTATGGATCGACATCAAAACCCCAAACGCTGACAGCAGCGTCACCAGCGAAGTTCCTCCGTAGCTAATGAACGGCAACGGCACCCCTACCACCGGCAACAGGCCACTGACCATACCGATGTTGACGAAAACATAAACAAAAAACGTCATGGTCAAACTGCCCGCAAGCAATTTGCCGAACAATGTCTGGGCCTGGGCGGTGATCACCAACCCGCGACCGATCAGCAGCAGGTAAATCAGCAGCAGCGCACAAATGCCGACCAGCCCGAACTCTTCACCCATGACCGCAATGATGAAGTCGGTGTGGCTTTCCGGCAAGAAGTCCAGGTGCGACTGGGTGCCCAGCAGCCAGCCCTTGCCAAACACGCCACCCGAACCGATGGCAGCTTTGGACTGAATGATGTTCCAGCCAGTGCCCAGCGGATCGCTCTCAGGGTCAAGGAAGGTCAGGATTCGCTGCTTCTGGTAGTCGTGCATGATGAAAAACCACATCGCCACGGCCACCGGTACGGCCGCCGCCAGCACGCTGATGATCCAGCGCCATTTCAAACCACCCATAAACAGAACGAACGCACCGCCTGCCAGGATCAGCAGCGAGGTACCAAGGTCCGGCTGACGCACGATCAGGATGAACGGCAAACCAATCAGAAACAGACTGACCGCTACGTGCTTTAGCTGCGGCGGCAAGGTGCGCTTGGACAAATACCAGGCGATGGTGGCCGGCATCAGGATTTTCATGAATTCCGACGGCTGGAAGCGAATCACGCCGGGGATGTTGATCCAGCGCGTGGCCCCCATGGCGTTATGGCCCATGACGTCCACCACCACCAGCAAGAGCACACCCAGCACATAACCGACCGGCACCCAACGCGCCATGAAACGAGGTTCGAACTGCGCGATGACGATCATCGACACCAGGCCGATGCCGAACGAAGTGGCTTGCTTGGCCAGCAGGTCCCAGCTCTTTCCGCTGGCCGAATACAGCACGAACAGACTGCCGGCGGCGAGGGTCAGCAGCAGAATCAACAACGGGCCATCGATGTGCAGGCGCTGCAACAGCGTCGCACGGCGACGCATCACATCCTCGCTGGAGAGCATGCGGTCGAAATTATTCTTCACGGGCCGTAGCCTCCGCACTGATAGGGCTGGCGTACTCGGCTTTGAGATGGCCGTCCTGGTCCAGGAGCCAGGCATCCATGACTTGACGCACTACAGGCGCGGCGACCCCGGAACCGGACTCGCCGTTCTCGACCATGACCGACACCACGATTTGCGGGTTGTCGGCCGGCGCAAAGCCGACAAACAAGGCGTGGTCACGGTGGCGTTCCTGCACTTTGGAACGGTCGTACTTCTCGCCCTGCTTGATCGCGACCACCTGGGCCGTACCACTTTTACCGGCGATCCGGTATTGCGCGCCGATCGAGGCCTTGCGCGCCGTACCGCGAGCGCCGTGCATCACTTGCTGCATGCCGTGGTTGACCTTGGTCCAGTCGGACGGATCGCGCAGGACGATGTCCGGCATCGGGTTTTCATCCTTGGGCTTCACGCCCTCAACCGTCTTGGCCAGGTGCGGCCGGTTCCACACGCCTTTGTTGGCCACCAGCGCAGTGGCCTGGGCCAGCTGCAATGGCGTGGATTGCATGTAGCCCTGCCCGATCCCCAGAATCAGGGTTTCACCCGGGAACCACGCTTGGCGCCGCGTCGCACGTTTCCATTCACGGGACGGCATCAGGCCCGGCGACTCTTCGAACATGTCCAGCGAGACCTTTTGGCCAATGCCGAATTTGCCCAGGTACGACGACAACCGGTCGATCCCCAGCTTGTGGGCCAGATCATAGAAGTAGGTGTCGTTGGACCGCATGATTGCCGTGTCCAGATCCACGTAACCATCACCCGTACGGTTCCAGTTACGGTATTTGTGATCGTAGTTGGGCAGCATGTAGTAACCGGGGTCGAAGACTCGGGTCGAAGCGGTGACCACCCCCGAATCCAGACCGGCAATCGCCACCGCCGGCTTGATGGTCGAACCCGGCGGGTACAGGCCGCGCAACACGCGGTTGAACAGCGGCCGGTCGATGGAGTCGCGCAGCTCGGAATAGGCCTTGGAGCTGATGCCGGTGACGAACAGGTTCGGATCGAAACTCGGCTGACTGACCATCGCCAGCACTTCACCGGTTTTTGGGTCCAGTGCCACGACGGCACCACGACGTCCGCCAAGTGCGGTCTCGGCGGCTTCCTGCAATTTGATGTCCAGGCTCAGGACGATGTCCTTGCCAGGAATCGGATCGGTACGCTTGAGCACGCGCAATACGCGGCCCCGAGCGTTGGTTTCGACTTCCTCGTAACCGACCTGACCGTGCAGCTCGGGTTCGTAGAAGCGTTCGATGCCGGTTTTGCCAATTTGATGGGTGCCGCTGTAACTCACCGGATCCAGAGACTTGAGCTCTTTCTCGTTGATCCGCCCCATATAACCTACCGAGTGCGCAAAATGCGCACCCTGCGGATAGTGACGAACCAGCTGCGCGACCACTTCCACGCCCGGCAGACGGAACTGATTCACCGCGATACGGGCGATCTGTTCTTCGGTCAGCTCGAACAGGATCGGTACTGGCTCGAACGGCCGGCGCCCCTGCCGCATGCGCTTCTCGAAAATCATCCGATCCTCTGGAGTCAACTCCAGCACCTGGACGATCACGTCGAGCACTTGTTGCCATTCACCAGAGCGTTCGCGGGTCATGCTCAGGCTGAAGCTGGGTCGGTTGTCGGCGATTACCACGCCATTGCGGTCGAAGATCAACCCGCGCGTGGGCGGAATCGGCTGCACATGGACGCGGTTGTTTTCCGAGAGGGTCGAGTGGTACTCGTACTGGATCACCTGAAGGAAATACAGCCGCGCAATCAGTACGCAGATCAGCGTTACGACCGCAATTGCCCCGAACACGACGCGACCACGCACCAGACGGGCGTCTTTTTCGTGGTCCTTGATGCGAATCGGCTGAGACATGAGGGCAGAACTACTTGTGGTATGGGTGGCCGGACAGGACTGTCCAGGCACGGTACAGCTGTTCGCCGATCAGAATTCGCACCAATGGGTGCGGCAACGTCAACGGCGACAATGACCAGCGCTGATCGGCTCGGGCACAGACTTCCGGCGCCAGCCCTTCGGGGCCGCCGACCATGAAGTTGACCGTGCGCGAGTCCAGGCGCCAGCGATCGAGTTCGACCGCCAGCTGCTCAGTGCTCCAGGGTTTGCCGTGGACTTCGAGAGTGACAATACGCTCGTTCGGCCCGACTTTGGCCAGCATGGCTTCGCCTTCCTGACGGATGAAGCGCGCCACATCGGCGTTCTTGCCACGGGTATTGAGCGGTATTTCCACCAGTTCCAGCGCCAGCTCGGACGGAAGACGCTTGGCATATTCATGCCAGCCTTCTTCCACCCACTTGGGCATCCGTGAACCGACGGCGATCAGTCGCAGTCGCACAGCGGGCCCTTATTGCTGGTCTTTGTTGAGCTTGATGAAATGCTCGTGGGTGTTTTCCGGGCTGTGGTGGGCCGCGTTCAGAGCACGGCTCTGCTCTGCGCCGGACCACAGACGCTCCAGGTCGTAGAACTGGCGAGCCGAGGCGGTCATCATGTGAACGATGACATCGTCCATGTCCAGCAGGACCCAGTCGCTGTCGCCCTTGCCTTCTTCACCCAGCGGCTTGACACCCTGAGCCTTGACCGCTTCGCGGACCTTGTCCAGCATCGCGCCGATCTGGCGGTTGGAGGTACCGGTAGCGATGATCATGAAGTCAGTGATGCTCTGCTTTTCACGAACGTCGATCACCTGAATGTCCTGGGCCTTGACGTCTTCCAGGGCCGCTACGGCAACCTTGACCAGCTCTTCGCCAGCGAGTGGTGCGCCGGTTGGAACTACTTCTGGCAGCGGGGCGCTCTTGAATGTGCCTTTGCGCTTTACTTTAGCTACGTCTTTGTCAGTCATATAAAACTCGTTTTGCTCGTATGTTCGGGGGCTTCGATACACGTGGTCACGTGCCTTGAAGCGCGCCTCTTTTCAGTTCGACGCACGGTAAAGTCCGTGCGCATCGATGTAGGCCAGGACCGCGTCGGGCACCAGGAAACGTACCGACTTACCGCTGGCCAGCAGTTGACGGATCTGGGTGGCGGATACCGCGAGCGGTGTCTGCCAGACGAATGCAATCTGTCCGCTCGGCCCATTGAGGGCCAGCGGGTCGCTCACCGAGCGCGCTGCCAGCAGGTTGCGCAAGGCATCCGGCGGTTCGCTGTCGGCATCCGGGCGTTGCAGCACCAGGATGTGGCAATGCTGGAGCAACTCTTCCCAGCGGTGCCAAGTGGGCAGGCCGCAAAATGCGTCCCAGCCCAGAAGTAGAAATACCTGGTCCTGCGCGGCCAGTTCGGCACGCATCAATTCCAGGGTATCGATAGTGTAGGACGGTTTGTCCCGCTGCAATTCGCGGGCGTCCACCACCAACGGCGCCACACCGGCCACCGCGCACTCGACCATCGCCAGACGGTCTTTTGCCGACACTTGCGGCGTATCACGATGCGGAGGCCTGGCACTGGGTGTCAGACGCAACTCATCGAGCGCCAGCGACTCGGCGACTTCCAGCGCACTGCGCAAATGGCCGATGTGCACCGGGTCGAACGTGCCGCCCAGCATGCCAATGCGCCGAGGTTGAGGCGTGTCGGCGGTGGCTGGGGTTGTCGGGGCGAGGTCGCTCAAGTCAGACCGACGCCTGGCCGCGCAACTGGCCATCACCGACCACGATGTACTTCTCGCACGTCAAACCTTCGAGGCCTACCGGGCCGCGGGCGTGCAGCTTATCAGTAGAAATGCCAATCTCGGCACCCAATCCGTATTCAAAGCCATCGGCGAAGCATGTCGGCGTGTTGATCATGACCGACGATGAATCGACTTGTGCCACAAAACGCCGGGTATCAGCGAGGTTTTCGCTGACGATCGAGTCGGTGTGATGGGAGCCGTACCGATTGATGTGGTCGATGGCCTGATCGAGGCCGTCGACCACGCGGATCGACAGAATCGGTGCCAGGTATTCGGTGGTCCAGTCGTCTTCGGTCGCCGCCGCAGCATCGATAATCGCCCGCGTGCGCTCGCAACCGCGCAGCTCGACGCCTTTTTCGCGGAACTGGGCAGCCATCGATGGCAGGAAATCTTTGGCAACGCTTTGATCGACCAATAGCGTTTCCATCGCGCCGCAAATGCCATAACGGTAGGTCTTGGCGTTGAACGCAATGCGCTGGGCTTTCGCCAGATCAGCATGAGGGCTGACGTAGACGTGGCAAATACCATCCAGGTGCTTGATGACAGGCACGCGGGCGTCACGACTGACGCGCTCGATCAGGCCACGGCCACCACGGGGCACGATGACATCGACGTATTCCGGCATGGTAATCAGCGCGCCAACGGCGGCACGATCGGTGGTTTCGACCACTTGCACCACAGCGCCAGGCAGTTCGGCTTCAGCCAGGCCGCGCTGGATGCAGGCGGCGATGGCGCGATTGGAGTGGATCGCCTCGGAACCGCCACGCAGGATGGTTGCATTGCCGGATTTGAGGCACAGGCTGGCGGCATCGATGGTCACGTTGGGACGGGATTCGTAGATGATCCCGATCACGCCCAGCGGCACGCGCATTTTTCCAACCTGGATGCCCGACGGACGGAAACTCATGTCGCGGATCGCGCCTACCGGGTCCGGCAATGCAGCTACCTGGCGCAAACCGACGATCATGCCGTCGATGCGTTCCGGGGTCAGCGCCAGACGCTCCAGCAGGGCCGGTTCAAGACCATTGGCCCGACCAGCGGCCAAATCCAGTTCATTGGCCGCCGTCAACTCGGCGCGTGCAGCGTCCAGCGCATCAGCGGCGGCTTGCAAGGCGCGGTTTTTCTGCGCGGTGCTGGCACAGCCGATGACGCGAGCGGCTTCGCGAGCAGCGCGGCCCAGGCGGGTCATGTAGTCAAGAACGGACTCAGTCATGGTCTGGAGTGGTCTTTGCTAAGGTCTTGGTAAAGAGTAAAGCGGCAGATTATAGCTGTCGCGCCCCCCGACTAACAGCGGTGACGGGCGGATGGTCGAAATCAAGAGCAATTTGCCGACGTTCAGCCGTGATTAAGCTGCAAATTGTTATCATCACCGCTCTATCAGCCCTGATAAACGCCGTTCATCATGTCCAACCTGACTGTTCGAGCGTCCGCTGCGAGCCGGCCCACCGGGCTCCCGGATGCGTTTTTCGACCGCGACGCGCAAACGCTGGCCCGGGATCTACTCGGTAAAGTCATCCGCCATCGAGTCGGCGACCTGTGGCTCAGCGCCCGGATTATCGAGACCGAAGCCTATTACTTCGAAGAAAAAGGCAGTCACGCCTCCCTCGGCTACACAGAAAAGCGTAAGGCTTTGTTTCTGGATGGCGGCCACATCTATATGTATTACGCCCGCGGCGGCGACTCCCTGAACTTCAGCGCCCAAGGCCCCGGCAACGCGGTGCTGATCAAATCGGCCTATCCATGGGTCGATGAATTGAGCGGGCCGGCGAGTCTGGCGCAAATGCTGCTGAACAACCCCGATGCACAGGGCCGCCCTCGCCCCTCGCAAAAGCTGTGTGCCGGGCAAACATTGCTCTGCAAGTCGCTGGGTTTGAAGGTGCCGGTCTGGGACGCCAAGCGCTTCGACCACGACGTGCTGCTGGTCGAAGACATCGGCCCGGCGCCCACCCACATCATCCAGACCACGCGCCTGGGCATCCCTCACGGACGCGATGAACACTTGATGTACCGCTTTGTCGATGCGGCCTACGCGCCGTATTGCACACGCAACCCTCTGCGCCGGGGACAGGTCGAAGGTCGCGATTATTTTTTGCTGCCATGACAGTAGCGAAATCTTGATGCAAAGCAGTTCCCACAGGGATTCTGTGGTGTTGCTTAAATTGTATTTGCCCACCTGTGGCCAATTGAACGTTCGATGGAGTTGTTTTTTATGGGCCCATGGCTCGATAGCGTGACCGGCTGGTTGGCGGCTAATCCGCAATGGCTGGCTGCAGCAGTGTTCATCGTGGCTTTTGTGGAATGCCTGGCGATTGCCGGACTGATCGTACCCGGCACAGTGTTGCTGTTTGCTGTGGCGGTATTGGCCGGGAGCGGTGCGTTGTCACTGAGTGAAACGCTGTTGCTGGGGTTCGTTGCCGGTGTGCTGGGTGACATTGTTTCGTACTTCGTCGGCCGGCACTTCCACCAGAATATCCGTCGTTTGCCGGGGTTGCGTCATCACCCCGAGTGGATCGCCGGCGCCGAGTCCTATTTCCAACGCTATGGCATCGCCAGCCTGCTGGTCGGGCGCTTCATCGGGCCGTTGCGACCGATGCTGCCGATGGTCGCCGGGATGTTCGACATGCCGTTTCCGCGCTTTGCCGCAGTCAGCGTGTTGGCCGCCGCTGGCTGGAGTGTTGCCTATTTGCTGCCCGGTTGGGCCACAGGGGCGGCGATTCGCCTGCCACTGCCGGAAGGTTTCTGGCCTGAAGCCGGGATCGTCGCAGGCAGTATTGCCGTCTTGGTGGGCTTGAGCGTCACCAGCAGTCTGCGCCGCCATCGCCAGGCGACGACGCTGATTGCCGGCATGAGTTTTCTGATTCTGGTGGGACTGTTCATCGGCTACCCGCACCTGACCGCACTCGATCAAGGCGTAATGACCCTGGTGCAGGAACACCGCGGCCCGATGCTCGACGAAGTCGCCGTCGTCTTCACACTGATTGGCGAATTTCGCAACATGCTGGTATTCAGCGCGCTGCTGACCGGCCTTTTGCTGATTGCGCGGCAATGGCGCCAGGCGATTTTCGCCGGCAGCACCCTGCTCTGCACCGCGCTGGCCAACACCGCAACCAAACACTTTTTCGCCCGCCTGCGCCCGGAAGTGTTGAGTGATCCGTTGACCAGTTACAGCATGCCCAGCGGTCACGCCTCCGGCTCTTTCGCGCTGTTCCTGACCCTCGCCGTACTGGCGGGCCGAGGGCAACCGCCACGGATGCGCCTGACCTGGTTGATGCTGGGCTGCTTGCCCGCGCTGGCAATTTCCCTGTCGCGGGTGTATCTGGGCGCGCATTGGCCGACGGATGTACTGGCGGGTGCGATGCTGGCGGCGGCCGTGTGTGCGGCGAGCTTGTGGCTGACTCAGCGCAAGGCGCCACTCAATGCCATGCCACCCAAGGTCTGGTGGCTGGTGCTGCCAGTACTGGTGGCGTTGTTCGGGTTCTTTGTGTTGCGGCATTTGCCACATACGTTGTTGCGGTATGCCTACTGATCAGGCAAACAACTCACCCTGCAACTCATCCAGCAACGCCTGAATCGCATCCAGCCGTTGCTGCGGATCGTCGAGTTGCAGCAGGTCTATCTTGTCGACCTCGGCAAATGGCAGCAGGTACGCCAGTTGATTGGCCAGCGACTGCTGCCCGGTTGCCTCGGTCCCCATGTTCAGGGCCTCGACCATCGGGTGTTCGGCCAAGGCCTTGAGCAACGCAACCAGGTCGGCGTCCTCGTCCTGCAAGGGTTGCTCGGGTTCGTCTTCCAGCCATTCGACTTCAGCGACGGTCAACTGATCTCGCTGAACCTCGGTGCGCAAAACCTGGAAACGGCGCCCGCCCTGCACCCGAATACCCAGCAAGCCGTTGTCCTGCTGTTTGAAATCGGTGATCCGCGCTTCGCACCCCACCAAGGCATACCCTGCCGGCGCGATGCCGACTTCTTCGCCGTCGAGGATGCACACCACACCGAAGCCGCCGCCCTGTTTCATGCAGCGGCCGATCATGTCCAGGTAGCGCGCTTCGAAGATCTGCAAGTCGAGGATGCAGCCAGGAAACAGCACCGTGTTCAGCGGGAAAAGCGGTAAGTTCATAGACATTTCCTTACACCACCATCGACACCGCCAACGGCAGGAACACCGCTGTGGCCACACCCATCAGACTCATCGCCAGCGCCGCAAAGGCGCCGCACTCTTCACTTTCCTGCAGGGCTACCGAAGTGCCGACCGCATGGGCCGTCATTCCCAATGCCATGCCGCGCGCTTCCGGGCTGCGCACACCGAGCCGCGTCAACAGACCAGGGCCGAAGATCGCACCGATCACGCCAGTGATCAACACGAACACCGCCGCCAGCGCCGCGACACCACCGATCTGCTCGGCCACCAGCATGGCAATCGGCGACGTTACCGACTTCGGCGCCATGGTCATCAGGATCATGTGCTCGGCACCGAACCACCACCCCAGCAACACGCCCATGCCCGTGGCCACCACGCCACCTATCACCAGCGTAGTAAATATCGGCCAGAACAACTGCCGAATCCTTCGCAGATTGAGGTACAGCGGCACGGCCAGTGCAACCGTTGCGGGTCCGAGCAGGATGCTGAGGATCTCGGTGCTCTTGCGGTACTCCGCGTAGGTCAGGCCGCAGGTCAGCAGGACACCGATCACCACCAACATGGAGACCAGCACTGGCTGCAAAAAGATCCAGCGGGTTTTCTCAAAAGCCGCCAGCACCAGTTGATAAGCACCCAATGTAATACCGATGCCGAACAGCGGATGATGGATCACCGAGTCGAGTGCGCCGTGCCAATCAAGGGTCATTGGTCATCTCCGCGATGGGCATGGCGCTTGACCATGCGTTGCATCAGCACCCCGGCAAACGCCATGGACAGCAGCAGCGACAACACCAACGCACCGACGATGGCCCAGAAATCGGCGGCAATATCCTTGGCATACACCATCACGCCCACGGCCGGCGGCACCAGCAGCAACGGCAAGTACCGCAGCAGGCTGCTGGCCGCCAGGCTCAGCGGTTCGCCGACTTGCCCGCGTGAAATCAGATACACCAGCAACAGCAGTAAGCCGACAATCGGCCCCGGCAGCACCGGTAAAAACAAGTGGTTGATGGCTGTGCCCAGCAATTGGAACAGCACCAGCCAGGTCAGGCCACGTAACAACATCCGGCATCTCCCGCGCTCGCCCCACCCAAAAAGGGGCCGCGTATTATAAGCACGTCAACGCTATGGATCGGCATTCGCCAAAAGCATGGTCAGTTGACCGGAGCAATCGGCCATGTTGATCTACAGTGGTTCGCAGGGAGGTCAAATCCCCCCACCCGAAAAACTATAAATCCGATGAAACACAAGGAGAGTCTCAATGCCCCAGGTTCCCGTTGCAGAGCTCAAAGATTATGTCGGCAAGGAACTCGGACGTTCCGAATGGCTCACCATCGATCAGGAGCGGATCAACCTGTTCGCAGAAGCCACAGGTGACTATCAGTTTATTCATGTCGACCCGGTCAAAGCCGCGCAAACGCCATTTGGCAGCACCATCGCACATGGATTCCTGTCGCTGTCACTGATCCCGAAGTTGATGGAAGACATCCTCGTCATGCCCGAAGGCGTGAAGATGGTGGTCAACTACGGCCTCGACAGCGTGCGTTTTATTCAACCGGTCAAGGTCAATTCGAAAGTGCGCCTCAAAGTTGATTTGACCGACGTCATCGAGAAAAAACCCGGTCAATGGCTGCTCAAAGCAACTACCACCCTTGAGATAGAAGGCTCGGACAAACCGGCCTATATCGCAGAACCCCTGTCCCTCTGTTTCGTGTAACCCTCGCGGATGCGAAGCAGCTCACGCTGTTTCGCACCCCTCTCTATATATACGACACATAGCTGCGGCATACTCGCTCGCCTAATTGCCCGGATCCCGCTATGCGCTCACTTGCACTCCTTGCCCTGACCCTTTTGCTCACTGCTTGCGGCGACGGCGAATCGCTGTTGCCCCCGGATGCCCGCCTGCCGGATGGCGGGCGCTATCGCGGTGATCTGGTCAATGGTTTGCTGCAAGGCCAGGGCCGCATCGACTATCCAAATGGCAGCTGGTACGCCGGCGAGTTCGACAAGGGGCAATGGCACGGCCAGGGCGAATGGCATGGCAGCAATGGCGAGGTCTATCGCGGGCTGTTCAATCAGGGCCTGTTCGACGGCCAGGGCTCGCTGACCACACCGGCCAGCAGCTACACCGGCGGTTTCAAACTCGGCCGGCGCGAGGGTGAAGGCACGCTCAAAGAAAACGGCATGAGCTATCGCGGCGAATTCAAGGCCGATCAATATTCAGGGCTCGGTCGTCTCGAACTCGATGACGGCAGCTCGTACCAGGGTCAGTTCGCCCACGGCAAACCCAACGGGGAAGGCCAGCGCGGCGACGCCAGCGGCAATCAATTCACCGGGCACTTTGTCAACGGTCAGCTGGAAGGCAACGGGACTTTCAACAGCGCCGACGGCGACATCTATGTCGGCGGTTTCAAGAACAATCAACTGCACGGCAAGGGCCGCTACGAAAATGCCGACGGCGATGTCTGGCTCGGTCAATTCAAGGAAGGATCCCTGAACGGCAAGGGCGAGTTGATCGGCTCCGACAGCAGCCATTACACCGGCCAGTTCAGTGATTGGCGCTTCACCGGCCAAGGTCGATTAAACCTCCCGGACGGCAGCTTCTACACCGGTCAATTTGACAGTGACAGTTACTCGGGACGCGGCACGCTGGTGCTCACCGACGGCACCGTGCAAAGCGGCACATGGCTCAATGGCCAGCGCGTACGTGACGCCGACGGCAAGCTGCTGCCTGACAGCCTGGAGCTCGGCTTGCTGGCTCAAGGCCGCTTGCTCGAGGACGCCCTGCTCAACGTGCCGGCCTCGACTCCAGCCGTCGAGTTGTACACCCTGACCTTGGGCGGCGACGGCAAGCAAAGCGTGTTCCTGCGCGAATCCGATTACGTCAGCAACATGCTCAGCAGCCGCTTCGGCGCGTTCGGGCAAATCCGCCTGGTAAATCACCGCGACCACCTAATGGACCGCCCGATGGCTACCCGGGAAAACCTGCGCCGCGCTGCCGCTACCCTGGCCGAGCGCAGCGGCCCGGAAGACTTGATTTTCATTTACCTGACCAGCCACGGCACCAGCGAACATCAACTGGTGCTCGATCAACCGCGCATGGAGCTGGCCGACCTGCCGGCCGACGAACTCGCCGCAGTGCTTGCTCCCTTGAAAAATCGCGACAAGATCATTGTGATTTCGTCCTGCTATTCCGGCGGTTTCATTCCCGCCCTCAAGGACGAGCGCACCCTGATCATGACCGCGTCGCGGGCAGACCGTGTGTCCTTCGGCTGCGCCGAAGAAGCCAATTTCACCTACTTCGGCGACGCATTGTTCGCCCAGGCATTGAACCAGACCGATGACCTGGAGCAAGCCTTCAAACTGGCCAAGGCCACCGTCGCCGAGCGCGAACTGGCCGACAGCTTCGAAGCCTCCGAGCCGCAGATCTGGGCGCCGAAAACCGTCCTCTCTCACTGGCAGTTGTTACGCAAGCAGCAGGCACGAAAAGCACTACAAAGTGTCTCTATCGACAGCAAGGATACAAAGAGCAACTAAGCTGAACAGTATCAAGGGAGAAACACTATGTACTTGACGCCTCAGCATGTCTTGATTGCCGGAGCTACCGGGCTGACCGGTGAACATCTGCTGGATCGCCTGCTCAATGAGCCAACGATCTCAAGGGTTTTGGCCCCTTCACGCCGTCCACTCGCCAAACACCCGCACCTGGAAAACCCTGTCGGCGATCCGGAGGTGTTTCTTCCACAGCTGCAAGGTCGCGTCGACATTGCCTACTGCTGCCTCGGCACTACCATCAAGCAGGCTGGCTCGGAACCCGCGTTTCGTGCGGTTGACCTGGACATGGTCGTGGCGTTTGCCAAGCGTGCGCGGGAAATGGGCGCACGCCACCTGATCGTGATCAGCGCCTTGGGCGCCGATCGCAGATCCTCGGTTTTCTACAACCGGGTCAAAGGCGAGATGGAACACGCATTGCGTGCGCAGGACTGGCCGCAACTGACCATTTGCCGCCCTTCTCTGCTGCTGGGTGATCGTGTCGCGCCACGCCTGGGCGAGAAAATCGCCGGTCCACTGTCACGCCTGATCCCCGGCAAATACCACGGCATCGAAGCCTGCCAACTGGCGCGCGCGATGTGGCGATTGGCGCTGGAAGAGCAAGATGGAGTGCGGATTGTGGAGTCGGATGAGTTGCGTAAGCTCGGTAAATAATCCGCAAATCTGTGTCGAGGGAGCTTGCTCCCTCGCCACAATAGCCTCTTGCTACAACCCGCCCGTCGCCTGAAAACTCACCCCGATTACCGTCAGCACCGACAACGGCAACAGCAGCGTGTCGAGCAACGCGCTGGCCGGCAGATCAACGCCGGGATAGCTCGGCGCGTCTGCACCAAAGCGGTCCTTGGCGCAGCATCCGCCGTTCATGGCGTACAAATCCAGACGCGTCCCCGCATACACCAGGGGTGCTCCGGGTTTGGCCGCATCAAGGGTGCGCGCGGTGGCGCAGCCCGTCAGTTGCAATGCCAGCAGAGTAATCAGCAGCTTATTCATCGCTGCTCAAATGGTGTTCGCCCCAGCGTGGCAGCATGTCTTGCGGGATGTTCAACAGATTGAGAATCCGCGCCACGACAAAATCGATCAGGTCATCAATCGTCTGCGGCTGGTGATAGAAGCCTGGCGAGGCCGGCAATATCGTCACGCCCATGTTCGACAGCTTGAGCATGTGCTCCAGATGGATGCTCGAATACGGCGCCTCACGCGGAACCAGAATCAACTGACGACGCTCTTTCAGGGTCACGTCGGCGGCACGCTCGATCAGGTTGTTGCAGGCACCGGTCGCAATGGCCGACAGCGTCCCCGTGGAGCACGGCACCACCACCATTGCCGCAGGCGCGCCGGAGCCCGAAGCCACCGGCGACATCCAGTCTTCCTTGCCATAGACCTTGATTTGCCCGGCCGCAGCACCGGTGTACTCCGTGAGGAAGGCTTGCATCATCTGCGGTTTGGCCGGCAGCGTAACGTCGGTTTCCGTGGCCATCACCAGTTGCGCCGCCTTGGAAATCAGGAAGTGCACTTCGCGGTCTTCACGAATCAGACAATCGAGCAAACGCAAACCGTACTGAGCGCCGGAAGCGCCGGTCATGGCCAGCGTGACGCGATCCGGACCACTGCTCATCGCAGGGCCTCGGCGAGTTTGCCGTGCAGGCCGCCGAAGCCGCCGTTGCTCATGATCACGACGTGAGTACCGGGCTGCGCCTGGCTTTTCACGCGCTCAATGATGCCTTCCAGCGAGTCGCTGACAATCGATGGCACGGTGCACAGCGCGGCGGTGCCGGCCAGGTCCCAACCGAGGTTGGCGGGTGCGTACCAGATCACTTGATCGGCATCGACCACGCTTTCCGGCAAACCGTCTCGGTGCGCGCCCAGCTTCATCGAGTTGGAGCGCGGCTCGATGATCGCGATCAACGGCGCGTCGCCGATGCGTTTGCGCAGGCCATCAAGGGTGGTGGCGATAGCGGTCGGATGGTGGGCGAAATCGTCGTAGATGGTGATCCCGCGCACTTCGGCGACTTTTTCCATGCGGCGCTTGACGCTTTTGAACGCGCTCAATGCAGCAATGCCCATCGATGGCACCACGCCGACGTGACGCGCCGCCGCCAACGTAGCCAATGCGTTAGCGACGTTGTGCTGGCCGGTCATGTCCCACTCGACCACACCTTGGGCGACGCCTTCGAACATCACTTCAAACTTCGAACCGTCTTCGCTGAGCAGCTTGACCTGCCATTGGCCGCCCGCGCCGGTGGTTTGCACCGGGGTCCAGCAGCCCATGTCGATGACACGTTGCAACGCCGGTTCGGTGGTCGGATGGATCACCAGGCCTTCGCTTGGAATGGTCCGCACCAGATGGTGGAACTGTCGCTCGATAGCCGGCAGGTCGGGGAAGATATCTGCATGATCGAACTCAAGGTTGTTCAGGATCGCCGTGCGCGGGCGGTAGTGAACAAACTTGGAACGCTTGTCGAAGAATGCACTGTCATATTCGTCGGCTTCGATCACAAAGAACGGCGTACCGCCCAAACGCGCCGACACCGAAAAATTCTGCGGAACACCGCCGATCAGGAAGCCGGGGCTCATGCCCGCGTGCTCCAGCACCCAGGCGAGCATGCTGCTAGTGGTGGTTTTGCCGTGAGTACCGGCAACGGCCAGCACCCAACGACCTTGCAGCACGTGATCGGCCAGCCACTGCGGGCCGGAAACGTAAGGAAGGCCTTTGTTCAGTACGTACTCGACGGCCGGGTTGCCGCGTGACATGGCGTTGCCGATCACCACCAGATCCGGAGCCGGATCGAGCTGGGAAGGATCGTAGCCTTGGGTCAACTCAATGCCTTGAGCTTCAAGCTGTGTGCTCATCGGCGGATAGACGTTGGCATCGGAGCCGGTGACGTGATGGCCCAGTTCCTTGGCCAGAACCGCCATCGAACCCATGAAGGTGCCGCAGATACCCAGAATATGAATGTGCATAGTCGACCTCGTAAAACATGGCCGCAGGTTAGCGTAGGGAGGGAAAAATCGCACCTTGTGTTTCGGTCTCACAGACGCCATCGCGGGCAAGCCCACCCCCACAGGTCACCGAAAATCCTGTGGAAGCGGGCTTGCCCGCGATGGGGGGCGACGCGATTTAGCGGGCGATGCCGTGTTTACGCAGCTTTCTATAAAGCGTATTTCGGCTGACCCCCAACTGCTCGGCGGTATGCGTCATGTGCCAACGCGTGTGTTCCAGCGCATTCAACAACGCCACCCGTTCGGCATCGTCCAGCGGATGATCCGACGATGCTTCAACAGTCATCACCGGCGCCGGCCGCGCCTGTCGAATCATCGCTGGCAAATCCTCCCACCCGATCTTCCCGTTCTCACACAGCGCGGCCAGTGTGCGCAACACGTTACGCAATTGCCGCACATTCCCCGGCCAGTTGAAGCCCAGCAACGCCTGACGCGCTGCCGCATCGATCTGCACCGCTTCACCGCCCGTCTCTTGTTCCAGCAAGAAGTCGAGCAATTGGGATTTATCACTGCGATCCCTTAGCGCCGGTAACGCAACTTCCAGCCCATTGAGCCGGTAATACAAATCCTCACGAAAGCCGCCGTCCTGCACCCGTTCCAACAGATTACGGTGCGTAGCACTGATGATTCGTACGTTGACCGCCTCCGGCTCCCCGCCAATCGGCACCACCTGTCGATCCTCCAACACCCTCAATAGCCGGGTCTGCAGGGCCAGGGGCATGTCGCCGATTTCGTCGAGGAACAGTGTTCCGCCATCGGCCTGCTGCAACTTGCCACGCATGCCTTCCTTGCGCGCACCGGTGAAACTGCCACCGCGATAGCCAAACAACTCACTCTCGATCAGGCTTTCAGGAATGGCCGCGCAGTTAAGGGCGACGAAGGCTTTTTCTGAGCGCTGACTGGCCTGGTGCACGGCTTTGGCGAATGCCTCTTTGCCGGAACCGGTTTCGCCGTTGATCAGCAGCGGCACGTCGCGCTCGAACACCCTCAGTGACTTGCGAAAATCCTCTTGCAACGCCGTATCACCTAGACAGATGCCTGACAGCGGCGCACGTTCGGCAAGTACCGGGCTTTGCACAACAGGCACCGGAATGCTGCGTGGCTGCCCGCGCAAAACGGCAAACAGACTTCGCCCGTCTCGGGTGCGCAACGGCCAACTGGCACTGGCGTTGACACTCGCGCGGCCGAGCAGCTCATCCAGCGAACAGTCGAAAAACGCCTCTACCGGCTTACCCAGCAAGCCGCCGCGAATATGCCCCAGCAAGTTCAGCGCGCTCTGGTTGACTGCACTGATCCGCCCTTCTCCGTCGAACGCCAGCAGCCCTTCGCTGAACAGCCCGACGGATTCGGCCTGCAAATGAAAGCGCAACAACCATTGATTGTCGAAGTAGCGCAGGAAATAGCAGCTCTCGATCATCTTCGCCGACAGATTGACCAGGGCCATGGTGTGAAACTGGCTTTGCCGGGAGACATCGTGGCGCGCCGAAGACACGTCGAGCACCGCCAGCAGTTCACCATGGGGATCGAACACCGGGCTCGCCGAACAGGTCAGGCCGGTATGGCGTCCGCGAAAATGTTCGTCCTGATGGATGGTCAGCGACTGCCGCTCCACCAGGCAGGTGCCGATGCCGTTGGTGCCTTCGCAGGCTTCACTCCAGTCGGCGCCGAGCCACAGGCCGGCGCGTTCGAAAATCTTGCGCTCGGCGGGCGCGGTGACGCAATTGAGGATCACGCCACGGGCGTCGGTCAGCAACACGGCATGGCCAGCACCGGAAAGCTGTTGGTGGAGGCTGGTCATTTCATTGCCGGCGATGTGCAGCACTTGCTGCAAGCGTTCACGGCTTTCCAGCACTCGACCGTGTTCCAGCACCGTCGGCGCCATGGTCAAGGCCGGGTCGAGGTGATAGTCCTCAAGACAACGCAGCCAGGAACGGGCAATGGACGGATCGCTGCCGGGACCGCGCAGGTGCGATTTGCCCTGGGTAACGGTCAAGACTTGCTGGGCATGGCGACTCAAATGATTGTCGTGCATTTCTTATTATTCTCCCCGCAGGGTYTGGCTCGCCCCGTGTAGCAGCTGCCGAAGGCTGCGTCCGGCCGCGAAGCGGTCGTAAACCGGTATCCCGTATTTCAGTGCCAAATCCAAGAGAGCGCTTCGCACTCTGACGCAGCCTTCGGCAGCTGCTACAGAGTGCGCGAGTCCGAGCATCCTCCAGCCTAGCCTGCATTGCAATGCTGGCAAGACCCGTCAGTCACAGGCTGTGCCACTAGCGGTACAAAGTGTCACGCACGCTGTACCGAAACCGTCACAGGCGCCGCCCGCCTGTCCGACAAAAACCGCGCAAGGCCTTGATTTGCCTGACATGCAAGGCGCTGGCCCGACCCTTGCTCTACGCTTAAAGCAAGCGCACATGCGCCTCTTCTTATAAATACAAAAGCCAAGGAGACAACATCATGCGTTACGCTCACCCCGGTACTGAAGGCGCTATCGTTTCGTTCAAGGCCAAATACGGTAACTACATCGGCGGCGAGTTCGTCGCGCCTGTCAAAGGTCAGTACTTCACCAACACCTCGCCAGTGAATGGCCAACCGATTGCCGAATTCCCACGTTCCACCGCCGAAGACATCGACAAGGCCCTGGACGCTGCTCATGCCGCCGCCGATGCCTGGGGCGCCACGTCCGCCCAGGCGCGCTCGCTGGTGCTGCTGAAAATCGCCGACCGCATCGAGCAAAACCTGGAACTGCTGGCAATCACCGAATCCTGGGACAACGGCAAAGCCGTTCGCGAAACCCTCAACGCCGACATCCCACTGGCTGCCGACCACTTCCGCTACTTCGCCGGTTGCATCCGCGCCCAAGAAGGCAGCGCCGCCGAGATCGACGGCAACACCGTGGCCTATCACATCCATGAACCGCTGGGCGTAGTCGGGCAGATCATCCCGTGGAACTTCCCGATCCTGATGGCCGCCTGGAAACTCGCCCCGGCCCTGGCCGCCGGTAACTGCGTAGTGCTCAAGCCTGCCGAGCAGACTCCGCTGGGCATTACCGTGCTGGTCGAGCTGATCGGCGACCTGCTGCCACCCGGCGTATTGAACATCGTGCAAGGCTTCGGCAAAGAGGCCGGCGAAGCGCTGGCCACAAGCAAGCGCATCGCCAAGATCGCGTTCACCGGCTCGACCCCGGTCGGCTCGCACATCATGAAATGCGCTGCCGAAAACATCATTCCGTCCACCGTGGAACTGGGCGGCAAATCGCCGAACATCTTCTTCGAAGACATCATGAAGGCCGAACCGTCCTTCATCGAAAAAGCCGCTGAGGGCCTGGTGCTCGCCTTCTTCAACCAAGGCGAAGTCTGTACCTGCCCGTCCCGCGCGCTGGTGCAAGAGTCGATCTACGACGACTTCATGAAAGTCGTGATGAAAAAAGTCCTGTCGATCAAACGTGGCGACCCGCTGGACACCGACACCATGGTCGGCGCCCAGGCATCCGAGCAGCAATTCGACAAAATTCTTTCGTACCTGGAAATCGCCAAGGGCGAAGGCGCCGAGCTGCTGACCGGCGGCAAGATAGAAAAACTCGAGGGCAGCCTGGCGACCGGGTATTACATCCAGCCGACCCTGCTCAAGGGCACCAACAAAATGCGCGTGTTCCAGGAAGAAATCTTTGGCCCGGTGGTGAGCATCACCACCTTCRAGGACGAAGCCGAAGCCTTGGCCATCGCCAACGACACCGAGTTCGGCCTGGGGGCCGGCCTCTGGACCCGCGACATCAACCGCGCCTACCGCATGGGCCGTGCCATCAAGGCCGGTCGTGTGTGGACCAACTGCTACCACCTGTACCCGGCGCATGCCGCGTTCGGTGGCTACAAAAAGTCCGGCGTCGGCCGTGAAACCCACAAAATGATGCTTGATCACTATCAGCAGACCAAAAACCTGCTGGTGAGCTACGACATCAATCCGCTGGGCTTCTTCTAACCCGGCGCGATATCGCGTAACGGCCATCGCGAGCAAGCTCGGCTCCTACAGGAGCATGGCTTGCCAGCGATGGCTTCCTCAATAACACACCGAACATTGCCCTGGCCGCTCTGGCACGGGCTTTGCGTGCCCGCTTCTCACCTAAAACGTCGTACCGCAAGTCCAAAAGATCAAACAATAAAAAAGACAGCGAGGACTTATGACTTCTTCTACACAGCTCAAACCCACACTCGGCACCCTGCATCTATGGGGCATTGCCGTCGGCCTGGTGATTTCCGGCGAATACTTCGGCTGGAGTTACGGCTGGGGCACCGCAGGCACACTGGGGTTTCTCGTCACCGCCCTGATGGTGGCGAYGATGTACACCTGCTTTATCTTCAGTTTCACTGAACTGACGACCGCAATTCCCCACGCTGGCGGGCCCTTTGCCTACAGCCGGCGGGCGTTTGGTGAGAAAGGCGGATTGATCGCCGGCATCGCCACCCTGATTGAATTCGTCTTTGCGCCACCGGCCATTGCCATGGCCATCGGCGCCTACCTCAACGTGCAATACCCGGAACTTGATCCGAAAATCGCGGCGGTTGGTGCGTATTTCGTGTTCATGGGCCTGAACATCCTCGGGGTCAGCATCGCTGCGACCTTCGAACTGGTGGTCACCGTGCTGGCGGTCGCCGAACTGCTGGTGTTCATGGGCGTGGTGGCGCCGGGTTTCAGCTTCAGCAACTTTGTGCTCAATGGCTGGTCAGGGTCCAACGAGTTCACGATCGCGTCCATTCCCGGCATCTTCGCCGCCATTCCCTTCGCGATCTGGTTTTTCCTCGCAATTGAAGGTGCGGCAATGGCAGCCGAAGAGGCCAAGGACCCGAAACGCACGATTCCCAAGGCTTACGTCAGCGGCATTCTGACCCTGGTGTTCCTGGCCATCGGCGTGATGGTCATGGCCGGCGGCGTCGGCGACTGGCGCCAACTGTCGAACATCAACGACCCGCTGCCGCAGGCGATGAAAGCCGTGGTCGGCAACAACTCCACGTGGATGCACATGCTGGTCTGGATTGGCCTGTTCGGCCTGGTGGCGAGCTTCCACGGGATCATCCTCGGTTACTCCCGTCAGTTCTTCGCCCTGGCGCGTGCCGGTTATCTGCCAAGCAGCCTGGCCAAACTCTCGCGTTTCCAGACCCCGCACCGGGCCATTTTGGCCGGCGGCGTGATCGGTATTGCGGCGATTTACAGCGATGGCCTGGTCAACCTGCAAGGCATGACCCTGACGGCGGCGATGATCACCATGTCGGTATTCGGTGCCATTGTGATGTACATCATCAGTATGCTGAGCCTGTTCAAACTGCGTAAAACCGAACCGAACCTGGAACGCACCTTCCGCGCGCCGGGCTATCCGATCGTGCCGGGGATTGCGCTGTTTCTGGCGGTGGTGTGCCTGGTAGCGATGGCCTGGTTCAACACGCTGATCGGGTGTGTGTTTCTCGGCTTCATGGCGGCCGGCTACCTGTATTTCCAATTGACCGCCAGGCAACGCGCCGATGCGCCAGCCGACGCGATGCTCGAAGGTATTTGAGATGCACCGGCGCCGGGCCAATCCCCCGGCGCCTGCCCTATTTGGGGTCGACAACCCTGCCCTGTAGGAGCAAGGCTTGCCCGAGAGGGCATCACTGCGATCGGACAGCTACACCGCGGTGATGCCATCGCGGGCAAGCCTTGCTCCTACAGGTCATCATTTCAGAATCAGGAGGACACTGTCCCATGGCCGCATTTGCCCACTCCATCGGCGCTCTGACCTATCGCTTCGAGAGCCTCAAGGACGTCATGGCCAAGGCCAGCCCGGCGCGCTCCGGTGATTTCCTGGCGGGCGTCGCTGCGCTCAATGATGGCGAGCGGGTGGCTGCGCAGATGGCCCTGGCTGACATCCCGCTGACGCATTTCCTGCAGGAAGTACTGATTCCCTACGAGGCCGATGAAGTCACCCGACTGATCATCGACACTCACGACACACACGCCTTCGCCGTGGTCAGCCACCTCACTGTCGGCGGTTTTCGCGACTGGCTGCTCAGCGACGCCGCCGATGAACTGAGCCTGCGTGCACTCGCCCCCGGCCTGACGCCGGAAATGGTGGCCGCCGTGTCGAAAATCATGCGCGTCCAGGACCTGGTCCTGGTGGCACAGAAGATCCGCGTGGTCACGAAGTTTCGCGGCACCCTGGGTTTGCGTGGCCGGTTATCCACCCGCTTGCAACCCAACCACCCCACCGATGAGCCCGCCGGTATTGCCGCGAGCATTCTCGACGGCCTGCTGTATGGCAACGGCGACGCGATGATCGGCATCAACCCGGCCACCGACAGCATCGCCTCGATCTGCGCCATGCTGGAAATGCTCGACGCGATCATCCAGCGCTACGAAATCCCGACTCAGGCCTGCGTGCTGACCCATGTCACCACGTCGATCGAGGCGATCAATCGCGGTGTTCCGCTGGACCTGGTGTTCCAGTCGATCGCCGGCACCGAAGCGGCGAACGCCAGTTTTGGCATCAACCTGAACGTTTTGCGCGAAGGCTATGACGCCGGCTTGAGCCTTAATCGCGGCACACTGGGCCAGAACCTGATGTATTTCGAAACCGGGCAGGGCAGCGCACTGTCAGCCAACGCCCACCACGGTATCGACCAGCAAACCTGTGAAACCCGCGCCTACGCGGTGGCACGACATTTCAAGCCATTCCTGGTGAACACGGTTGTAGGATTTATTGGCCCGGAATACCTCTACAACGGCAAACAGATCATTCGTGCCGGCCTCGAAGACCACTTCTGCGGCAAGCTGTTGGGCGTGCCGATGGGTTGCGATATCTGTTACACCAACCACGCCGAGGCCGACCAGGACGACATGGACACCCTGCTGACCCTGCTGGGTGTGGCCGGGATCAACTTCATCATGGGCATCCCCGGCTCCGACGACATCATGCTCAACTACCAGACCACCTCGTTCCACGATGCCCTCTACGCCCGCCAGACGCTGGGACTGAAACCGGCACCGGAATTCGAACAGTGGCTGGCAAAAATGGGCATTTTTACCCAGGCCGACGGCAAGATTCACTTCGGCGACAGCCTGCCACCGGCCTTCCGCCAAGCGATGGCGCAACTGGGATGAGTGCTTTTATGGATAAGCCAACTGTTGATCCACAAAACCCGTTGCTGGAGTTGCGCCGCCTGACACCGGCGCGCATTGCCTTGGGCCGCACTGGCACGAGCATGCCGACCAGCGCTCAACTGGATTTCCAGTACGCCCATGCGCAGGCGCGGGACGCGGTGCATTTGCCGTTCGACCACGCGGGGCTCAGCAAGCAATTGGCTGAGATCGGACGCGCCAGTGTGTTGCTGCACAGCGCCGCCGCAGACCGAAACAGCTATTTGCAACGCCCTGATTTGGGCCGAAAACTGAGTGATCCGTCGGCGCAGACGCTACGCAATTATGCGGCGGCCAATCCCGGCGGCGTCGATCTGGTGATTGTGGTGGCCGATGGGCTGTCGGCACTGGCCGTTCATCGCCATACCCTGCCGTTTCTGAAGCGCCTGGAGGAACAGGTGCTGGCCGAAGGCTGGTCCGTATCGCCGGTGATGCTGGTGGAACAGGGCCGCGTCGCGGTGGCCGACGAAATCGGTGAGCTGATGGGGGCGAAAATGACGGTGATTCTGATCGGCGAACGCCCTGGACTCAGCTCGCCAGACAGCCTGGGTTTATATTTCACCTACAATCCAAAGGTCGGGCTGACGGATGCTTTTCGCAATTGCATCTCCAACGTCCGGCTCGAAGGGCTGAGTTATGGCATGGCCGCTCACCGCTTGGTGTATTTGATGCGCGAGGCCTGTCGCAGACAGTTGTCGGGGGTCAATCTAAAGGATGAAGCGCAACTCCAGACCTTGGATTCGGACACCCGCGCGGACCTGAAACGAAACTTCCTGTTGGGCCAGCCTGAAGCCTGAACCGTTTCCGCATTGCGTTTGCGCGCCGGTTTCAGGCAGGATCGACGAACGGCCGCCACGGGTTTCCCATCGCCGTCATCAACGTAAGACAGCCATTTGAAGACGAGACCTACCATGYGGATTATTCAAGCGACCCTCGAGCACCTGGACCTTCTGGCCCCACTGTTCGTGAAGTATCGTGAGTTTTATGGATCCCTGCCTTACCCGGACTCGTCGCGTGCCTTTCTCGAAAAGCGCCTGCGTCGCAAGGAATCGGTGATTTATCTCGCGCTGTCTGATGACGACAGCAACAAACTGATGGGTTTCTGCCAGCTGTATCCGAGTTTCTCGTMCCTTTCGCTTAAACGCGTGTGGATCCTCAACGACATCTATGTCGCCGAAGATGCCCGCCGCCAGTTGGTGGCCGATAACCTGATCCGCACCGCGAAGAAGATGGCCAAGGAAACCAATGCCGTACGCATGCGTGTTTCCACCAGCAGCCACAACGAAGTCGCGCGCAAAACCTATGAATCCATCGGATTCAAGGAAGACACCGAGTTCAAGAACTACGTGCTGCCGATCAGCGACGAACTCTGACCGCACCGATCGACTGTGGGAGCCCTCCCTGGCTCCCACAAAAAATCCGCATCAACCATCCATCCCCCCGCGACATCCCTCGCTACAAACTGAACGCTCTTTTCACTTTTCAGTCCGTATAATCGCGACCTTTCCGGCTTGTAAGAAAAACTACATCTACCAGTAGTCTAAATACCAAGTCATCCGCACAGGCCTGCAGAGCCGGGCCATCACCACAGGTGCTTTATATGGATTTCAACCCGATCGACATCGTGCTGCATCTCGACGTTTACCTCGACATGCTGGTGACCAACTACGGGGCCTGGATCTACGCCATTCTCTTTTTGGTGATTTTCTGTGAAACCGGTCTGGTGGTGATGCCGTTCTTGCCAGGCGACTCTCTGCTATTTATCGCGGGTGCTGTTGCAGCCGGTGGCGGCATGGACCCTGTATTGCTGGGAGGCCTGTTGATGCTGGCGGCGATTCTCGGTGACAGCACCAACTACCTCATCGGTCGAACGGCAGGCGAAAAGCTGTTCAGTAACCCGAACTCGAAAATTTTCCGCCGCGATTACCTGCAACAAACCCACGAGTTCTATGACAAGCACGGCGGCAAAACCGTAACGATGGCGCGGTTCCTGCCGATCATCCGCACCTTTGCACCGTTCGTCGCCGGTGTCGGGAAAATGCCTTACCCGCGTTTCTTTTTCTTCAGCGTCTTCGGCACGATCCTGTGGGTCGGCGGCCTGGTGACCCTCGGTTACTTCTTCGGCAACGTACCGTTCATCAAGAAAAACCTGTCGCTCCTGGTGGTGGGCATCATCCTGCTGTCGCTGGTTCCAATGATCATCGGCATGGTCCGCAGCCGCCTCGCCAACGCCGCGTCCAAAGCCCAATCGCGCTGAACTGCGATGTGGTCGCTTAGCGCCTGGCGCCGCCAGCGCACCTTGGCCAAGCACCCGATTGCCGACGACATGTGGCAGCGGGTGCGCCAGCACTTGAGCTTCCTCGATGGCATCAGCGCCACTGAAGACCAGTGGTTGCGCGAAGCCTGCGTGCTGTTCCTCGAAGACAAACACCTGACCGCCCTGCCCGGCGTCGAACTGCACCAGGAGCAACGCCTGTTGCTGGCAGCGCAGGCGCAATTGCCGCTGCTGAATCTGGGCGACTTGAACTGGTATCAAGGTTTTCACGAAATCATCCTCTACCCCGATGACTTCCTCAGCCCCCAGCGCCATCGCGATGCCAGCGGCGTGGAGCATGAGTGGGACGGCGAACACAGTGGCGAGGCGTGGCAGCAAGGGCCGATCATTCTCGCCTGGCCTGGCGTAATGGCCAGTGGTGGCTGGGAAGGCTACAACCTGGTGATCCACGAACTGGCGCACAAACTCGACATGCTCAACGGCGTCGCCAACGGCCTGCCGCCGCTGCACCCCGACATGCGGGTCAGCGAATGGGCCAAGGTGATGCAAGAGGCCTACAATGACCTCGACCGGCAACTGGAGCGCAACCCGGATGCCGAAACCGCCATCGACCCGTACGCGGCAGAAAACCCCGCCGAGTTTTTTGCCGTCACCAGTGAATACTTCTTCAGCGCCCCGGATTTGCTGCACGAGACTTATCCACAGGTGTATGAACAACTGAAGCTTTTCTACCGGCAGGATCCGCTGAGCCGGTTACGGCAACTTCTGGCTGAAGATCCGGTCTACCGGGACCACGACTAAGGTCTACACGACCTCTGGTACATAGCGTCATCGGCGGAATATGCCTATAATCGCCGCCACTTTTTGGTCAATCCGGCCAAGTATTTCTGGTCAACTAACGGGGGCAACGCCCAATGAGCTACAGCAAGATTCCGGCTGGCAAAGACCTGCCGAACGACATCTATGTCGCGATCGAGATTCCGGCCAACCACGCGCCGATCAAATACGAAATCGACAAAGACAGCGATTGCCTGTTCGTTGACCGTTTCATGGCCACCCCAATGTTCTACCCGGCCAACTACGGTTACATCCCGAACACCCTGGCTGACGACGGCGATCCCCTCGACGTGCTGGTCGTGACCCCTTACCCGGTTGCTCCAGGTTCGGTAATCCGCGCCCGTCCGGTCGGCATCCTGAACATGACCGACGACGGCGGCGGCGATGCCAAAGTTATCGCAGTTCCGCACGACAAGCTGTCCCAGCTGTACGTCGATGTGAAGGAATACACCGATCTGCCGCCGCTGCTGATCCAGCAGATCGAGCACTTCTTCGCGAACTACAAAGATCTCGAAAAAGGCAAATGGGTGAAGATCGAAGGCTGGGCTGGCGCAGACGCCGCTCGTGACGCGATCACCAAGTCGGTTGCAGCCTACAAAGGCTAAGACGCCTTTGGCCTTGCGCCACTGACGACTAGAAAAAACCCCGGTTGATCCGGGGTTTTTTGTGCGCGCTCACAAAGTGGTTTTTAAACAGGACGTTTATCTCGCGCTCGTCACGGTTTTTTCTTGTTTAATTTGTTCAAAATACGTCTTACATCCGGTCGTAAATTTCCCTCGAAATTTGAACGGTTCGTTTATTCAAACGCCCACCCTACGCCCGTAGACTCGTGTTTATGAAAAAGAACACTAGCGGCCCACGGTTTAAAGCGCTCCTCGAAAAAGCGAACATAACGACGACAGGATTTGCCGCTTTCTTCGACACGGAAGCGCAAAACATCCACAACTGGTACACCCGCGGCGTGCCCGCCTACCGCATGGAAGAGGTGTCCAGACTGCTGTCGGTCAACAGCGACTGGCTCAAGACCGGTGAGGGTCCACAAGACTCCAAACACCTGCGCCTGCTCGACGAGTCAGGCAACACCTTCGACGCCCAGGCGATTCGTGGCATCTACACGGTCATCGAGCCGAGCGACGTCGAACTGCCCCTCTACAAAGAATCCCCCATCGCCCCGGGGTCTCACAAAACCCACATCGTGGAAAACACCGGCCAATTTATCCGCCTGCCCAAAAGCCACCTCGACTCCCTGGAAATCAACCATGCTGACGCGATCGGCATTCACATGCTCGGTAATAGCATGGGCGCGAGGATTGAGGACGGCTCCACCCTCGCCATCGACCGTGGGCTGACCAAGGTGATTGATGGGGAAATTTACGCCCTCGACCATGACGGGATGCTGCGCATCAAATACCTGCACCGCATGCCCGGGAATGCGCTGCGATTGCGCAGCTACAACAAAACCGAGCACCCGGATGAGATTTTCAGCGCCGAGCAGATTGATAAGCAGAACATCAGGGTGTTGGGGTGGGTGTTTTGGTGGTCGACGCTGAACAAACGTCGACCGACGGTGCCGTTCCTGTAAACACACAACCCCTGTAGCAGCTGGCGAAGCCTGCGTCCGGCTGCGCAGCAGTCGTACAACCATTCACCCCGATGTTTCAGGTTCACCGCGGGTATCGGATTGACGACTGCTGCGCAGTCGGACGCAGGCTTCGCCAGCTGCTACACATCACCGCAATCGCTCTACCCCGCACACCACACTGGGAATTTCCCCAAAAAATCAGTATGCTGCGCCCCACATTTGCGCATCAACCCGCCCCGCGGCTCTGATCGCACCGACACGGCAGATGACTTTCTCGCCAAGTCCCACAGCCGGACGCAAGATCCGGGTGTACGTTTTGAAGGCTGGCGCGGTTTACCAAAAATGATCCAAGCCAGTCCCCGAGAAGCCGGCCACAAGCCGGCTTTTTAATGCCTGTAGAAAAACTCTTATCCAGCGTCAGCAGTGCTGGCACTCTTTTCCAGCAGGCGATAGAGGGTTAATAAGCAAGCAGCTTTCTATCGAAGGAAACATCCGGAAAATCCAACCTGCTTGCGCCGGATAATTGCGCTGACTTATCTTCGACCGTCCCTGCCAAACCAGCATTGGATTCACCATCCCACCGGTTGAGTCGGACAGATTGCTCCCCATTCGCATGCGCTTTTTTTATGGTTCTTCACGGAATCCCGGCAAACGCAACGAAATCGCGCCAAAAAAGCCACGAGGAACAACGCATGAGCGACACCCCTGTCAGCCTGAGCATGCCACCCGAAGGTTATGGCGATTGGCTGAGCGAGCTCAAAGGTCGCATCCATAGTGCCCAACAACGCGCCACTCTTGCGGTGAACCGTGAACTGGTGCTGCTCTATTAGCAGATCGGTCAAGGTATTTTGTCCCGGCAAGCACAACAAGGTTGGGGAGCCAAGGTGATCGACCGCTTGGCTCAGGATTTGCGCACAGCCTTTCCTGATATGAAAGGTTTTTCCCCTCGCAACCTCAAGTACATGCGCGCGTTTGCTGAAGCCTGGCCGGACGCCAAATTTGTGCAAGAGGTGCTTGCACAATTGCCTTGGTATCACCAGTTAGCGCTGCTGGACAAATTGCCCAGCCCAGAAACCCGCTGCTGGTATGCAGCCCAAGCCATCGAGCACAACTGGTCGCGCAACATTTTGGTGATGCAGATAGAGACCCGTCTGCTGGAGCGTAGCGGCAAGGCAGTCAGTAACTTCGATAGCCACCTGCCCAAACCGCAGTCCGATCTGGCCCGCGAGTCGCTGAAGGATCCTTACCGCTTCGACTTCCTCGGCCTGACTCTTGATGCTCAGGAGCGCGAGATTGAAAACGCTCTAGTCAAGCATGTCACCGAGTTCTTACTGGAGCTAGGCGCGGGCTTTGCCTTCGTCGGCCAGCAAGTGCTACTGGATGTCGGCGGTGACGAATTCTTTATCGACCTGCTGTTTTATCACCTAAAACTTCGTTGCTATGTGGTGATCGAACTCAAGGCTGGCAAGTTCAAGCCAGAGCATTTGGGGCAACTGAGTTTTTACCTCACTACAGTGGACGCTCAGTTCAAGCACCCACAGGATGGCCCGACCATCGGCCTTTTGCTATGCAAGAGCAAGAACAAGGTAGTGGCCGAATATGCCTTGCGCGATAACGCTCGCCCTATCGGCGTGGCCGAATACCAATTAGTGGAGTCTCTGCCGACGGAACTGCAAACGAGCCTGCCCAGCATCGAACAGATTGAGCGCGAATTGGCCAGTGATGACGCATCTATGAAGGACGACGCGCAATGACGGAACAGGCCTGAAAACCCCACTAATGGACTGGCTTGTAGTTCTACCAAGGGGGACTGTCAGATATTTTGTGTGCGGGCCGTTAACGGCCTGCCGTTAGGCAGGCCATGCTTTTACCAGGTCGGCCTGATAAATCGATCTCCGTACAGAATCGCGAATTGATTCATCGCACTTTTCCAGTCATGGGCCGCGGCCCCCCAGTTTGCTGTGATATTGCGCAGTCCAAGCCAGATCAGTTTTGTCGCCGCATCGTCAGTCGGGAAGTGACCTCGGGTCTTGATGATCTTGCGCAGCTGAGC
>NZ_JBFUBK010000060.1:0-5819 GCF_056405815.1 Pseudomonas sp. P1_F1_2
AGCTCGGCTCCTACAAGGAGGGTACGGCGGGAAATCACCATTAAAATCGAAGGTAATTAACCCACCGCTCAAGTCCATCAGACGGTGTGCAAGTACCAGTTGTACTCAAGGTCGGAGATGGAGTTCTCGAACTCGGCCAGCTCGCTTTCCTTGCACGCCACGAACACGTCGATGTACAGCGGGTCGATGTATTTGGCCATGACTTCGCTGTCGTCCAGCTCGCGCAGGGCATCGCGCAGGTTGTTCGGCAGACTCTGCTCGTTTTGCTCGTAGCTGTTGCCTTCTACCGGTGCGCCCGGTTCGATCTGGTTGGTCAGGCCGTGGTGAATACCCGCCAAAACCGAGGCCATCAACAGGTACGGGTTGGCGTCGGCACCCGCAACACGATGCTCGATGCGTACCGAGTCCGGCGAACCGGTTGGCACACGCACTGCTACGGTACGGTTGTCGATGCCCCAGCTCGGGGAGTTCGGCACGTAGAACTGCGCGCCGAAACGACGGTACGAGTTGACGTTCGGGCAGAGGAACGCCATCTGCGCCGGCAGGGTCTCGAGCACACCGCCGATCGCGTGTCGCAGCGCGGCGTTCTGCTCGGGATCCTCGCTGGCAAAGATGTTGTTGCCTTCTTTGTCGAGAATCGAAATGTGCACGTGCAGACCGTTGCCTGCCTGACCCGGATACGGCTTGGCCATAAACGTGGTGTCCATCTCGTGGTCGTAGGCGATGTTCTTCACCAGACGCTTGAGCAACACCGCGTAGTCGCAGGCTTTGATCGGGTCGTTGACGTGATGCAGGTTCACTTCGAACTGCGCCGGGGCGCTTTCCTTGACGATGGCGTCAGCAGGGATGCCCTGCTCTTTCGCGCCTTCGAGGATGTCTTGCAGGCAGTCGACGTATTCGTCGAGGTCGTCGATCAGGTACACCTGGGTCGACACCGGACGCTTGCCGGACACCGGTGAGCGCGGCGATTGCGGACGGCCGTTCACGTTGTCCTGGTCGATCAGATAGAACTCGAGTTCGAACGCAGCGCAGATGGTCAGGCCCATGTCGTCGAACTTGCGCACGATATTGGCCAACACTTCACGCGGGTCGGCGAAGAACGGCTCGCCTTCCAGTTCATGCATGGTCATCAACAGTTGCGCGGTCGGGCGCTTCTGCCAAGGCTCGATGCTGAGGGTGCCAGGAATGGGGAAACAGATTCGGTCAGAGTCGCCGATGTCCAGACCCAGGCCGGTGCTTTCCACCGTAGAACCGTTGATGTCCAGAGCAAACAGGGACGCCGGCAGGTTAATGCCTTTTTCGTAGACCTTATGAAGACTGGTGCGCTCGATGCGCTTGCCGCGCACCACACCGTTCATATCCGCAATCAGAAGGTCGACGTACAAAACCTCAGGATATTTCTTAAGGAATGCGTTTGCTTCGTTGAGTTGAACGGCACGCAGAGGGACCGACATGATGCACCTATTTTTTAGCTGTTAATTATTATGTTCACTACCCTTTCACGAGCCCAGTCAACCCGAACGGCAAAGTGAAGTCAATAGCGAACACTTGGCCTTTCAACCTTTATTTTCGGGCCTTTTTTGGGCACGAGAGTCCTAAATGAGTCTTGCACACCGTGTAAACGCTGAGGTTCGGACGTACGGCGTTTAGAATTTTTTACATGAGAGTTGTTAATTAAAATCAACAAGGCTAAGCTCCGGAAAAGCTCGTTCAAGTGTGAAACTTCGAGGTGATAAAAATGGCATTCAAGCCATTGATCGGCGTTACTGCGTGCGTCAAACAGATTGGCCTGCACCCCTACCACATCAGCGGCGACAAGTACTTGCGTGCTGTCAGCGTCGCGGCTTTGGGGCTGCCTGTGGTCATTCCTTCCTTAGGCGAACTGACTGAAATCGAGGATGTGCTCGCACATCTCGACGGTCTGTTGCTGACCGGCTCGCCCTCGAATGTGGAGCCTTTCCACTATCAAGGCCCGGCCAGCGCTCCCGGCACGGATCACGATCCGGCGCGGGACGCCACAACCCTTCCTTTATTGCGTGCGGCCATTGCGGCTGGCGTGCCGGTGCTCGGCATCTGCCGGGGCTTCCAGGAAATGAACGTGGCGTTTGGTGGCAGCCTGCACCAGAAGGTCCACGAGGTGCCCGGCATGCTCGATCACCGCGAGGCGGACAGCCCGGAGCTGGCGGTGCAATACGCACCGGCGCATGCGGTCACCGTGCAACCGGGTGGCGTGTTCGAGGCGCTGGAGTTGCCGGCCGGGTTCATGGTCAATTCGATTCACAGCCAAGGCATCGACCGACTGGCGCCCGGTCTGCGTGCCGAAGCGATTGCGCCGGACGGTTTGATCGAGGCGATTTCGGTGGAGCACAGCCCGACCTTTGCCGTCGGCGTGCAGTGGCATCCGGAATGGCAGGTGCTGTCGAACCCGCCCTACCTGAGTATTTTCCAGGCGTTCGGCGATGCGTGCCGGCGACGGGCCGCGCTGCGTAAAAACCGCTGACTTAAAACATTGAACATCTATTTACTGCCCCCGCGAGCCAGTCGGGCGTGCCCTTGCGCGCCCGTCCCTCGCGACAGCAACACACTGCGATAACAACAAGTACTACCAGGCAGCCAGGACGGCGGCGCCGAATAAGCCCAGCCGGAACGGGTAACCCTGTAGGAGCCGAGCTTGCTCGCGATGGCGACCGAACATTCAACATTGATGTCGGCTGCCGGGGCCTCATCGCGAGCAAGCTCGGCTCCTACAGGGACCGTACCCGGCTCAGGCTAGCAATCCACTATTAAGTCAGGCCGCGTTGGCCCGACGACTGAAACCTGTTGGGAGTTTCACATGGCAAACGCCTCCAGCATTTACAGGAAGGCTCTTGAAGGTCACCAGGCACCGAAAAAGGTGTTGGTGAAAGTCGACCGCGTCACCAAGAAGTTCGACGAAACCATCGCAGTGGACGATGTTTCGCTGGAGATTCATCAAGGCGAAATCTTCGCCCTGCTCGGCGGCTCCGGCTCGGGTAAATCGACGCTGCTGCGCATGCTCGCCGGTTTCGAACGTCCCACCGAAGGCCGGATCATGCTTGACGGTGTCGACATCACCGACATGCCGCCGTACGAGCGGCCGATCAACATGATGTTCCAGTCCTACGCCTTGTTCCCGCACATGACCGTGGCCCAGAACATCGCCTTCGGCCTCAAGCAGGACCGTTTGCCCGCCAGCGAAATCGACGCCCGCGTTGAAGAAATGCTGCGACTGGTGCACATGACCCAGTACGCCAAACGCAAACCGCATCAACTGTCCGGCGGTCAACGTCAGCGTGTGGCACTGGCGCGCTCGCTGGCCAAGCGACCGAAGCTGTTGCTGCTCGACGAGCCAATGGGCGCACTGGATAAAAAGCTGCGTTCGCAGATGCAACTTGAGCTGGTTGAAATCATCGAGCGCGTCGGCGTGACGTGCGTGATGGTGACCCACGACCAGGAAGAGGCCATGACCATGGCCGAGCGCATCGCGATCATGCACCTGGGCTGGATTGCGCAAATCGGCAGCCCGGTCGACATCTATGAAGCACCGGTCAGCCGCATGGTCTGCGAGTTCATCGGCAACGTGAACGCCTTCGATGGCACGGTTGTAGAAGACCTTGAAGGTCACGCGATCATTCACAGTCCGGACCTTGAAAACAAGATTTACGTCGGTCACGGCGTCAGCACCTCAGTGCAAGACAAGTCGATCACCTACGCCATCCGCCCGGAAAAAATGCTGGTCAGCACGATCAAGCCGGACACTCGCTACAACTGGTCGCAAGGCAAGGTGCACGACATCGCCTACCTCGGCGGTCACTCGGTGTTTTACGTGGAGCTGCCTGGCGGCAAGATCGTCCAGTCGTTCATGGCCAACGCCGAACGCCGTGGCGCGCGTCCGACCTGGGACGACAAGGTCTACGTGTGGTGGGAAGACGACAGCGGCGTGGTACTGCGCTCATGAAAACACTCAATCAGCGGTTTATGCGGCTGATGCCGAGTGGTCGAAAGCTCGTCATCGGGATTCCATTCTTGTGGCTGTGCCTGTTTTTCCTGTTGCCGTTCTTCCTGGTGATGAAGATCAGCTTCTCGGAAGCGGCGCTGGCCATTCCTCCTTACTCCGAGATCTACACCTACGCCGAACAGAAATTCCAGCTGTTCTTGAACGTTGGCAACTACCTGCTGCTGACCGACGATGAGCTGTACCTCTCGGCCTACCTCGGTTCGTTGAAGGTCGCGTTTTTCAGCACGCTGATGTGCCTGGTCCTGGGTTTCCCGATGGCCTACGCGATCACCAAGGCCAGCAAGGAAGCGCAAAACGTCCTGATGCTGCTGATCATGATGCCGACCTGGACAGCGATCCTGATCCGCGTTTATGCGTGGATGGGCATCCTCAGCAACAACGGTTTGCTCAACGCGTTTCTGATGTGGACCGGCCTGACGTCGCACCCGATCGAGATCCTCAACACCAACACCGCCGTCTACATCGGTGTGGTGTATGCGTATCTGCCGTTCATGATCCTGCCGCTGTACGCCAACCTGGTCAAACACGATCAGAGCTTGCTGGAAGCAGCGTCGGACCTGGGCTCGAGCACCTTCAACAGTTTCTGGAAAATCACCGTGCCGCTGGCCAAGAACGGCATCATCGCCGGTTGCATGCTGGTGTTCATTCCGGTGGTCGGTGAGTTCGTGATTCCGGAACTGCTGGGCGGCCCGGAAACCCTGATGATCGGTCGCGTGCTGTGGCAAGAGTTCTTCAACAACCGCGATTGGCCGGTGGCGTCTGCCCTGGCGGTGGTGATGTTGCTGATCCTGATTGTGCCGATTCTGCTGTTCAACCGTAGCCAGGCCAAAGAGATGGAGAGTCGGGGATGAAACGCTTCGGATTTTCAAAGTTCATGCTGATTTTCGGCCTGTCGTTTATCTACCTGCCGATGCTGATTCTGGTGATCTACTCGTTCAACGCCTCCAAACTGGTGACGGTGTGGGGTGGCTGGTCGTTCAAGTGGTACGCCGGTTTGCTGGACAACACGCAACTGATGGGCTCGGTGGTGCGCTCGCTGGAAATCGCCTGCTACACCGCGATTGCGGCGGTGGCGCTGGGCACGCTGGCGGCGTTTGTGCTGACCCGCGTGACCCGCTTCAAGGGCCGCACGCTGTTCGGCGGCCTGGTAACGGCGCCGCTGGTGATGCCGGAAGTGATCACCGGTCTGTCGTTGTTGCTGCTGTTCGTGGCCATGGCGCAGTTGATCGGTTGGCCGCAGGAACGCGGCATCGTCACCATCTGGATCGCGCACACCACGTTTTGTGCCGCTTATGTCGCGGTGGTAGTCTCCGCCCGCTTGCGCGAGCTGGACCTGTCCATCGAAGAAGCGGCCATGGACCTCGGTGCCAAGCCATTAAAGGTGTTTTTCCTGATCACCATTCCGATGATCGCGCCCTCGTTGGCAGCCGGCGGCATGATGTCGTTTGCCCTGTCGCTGGATGACCTGGTATTGGCGAGCTTCGTCTCCGGGCCGGGTTCGACGACCTTGCCGATGGAAGTGTTCTCGGCGGTACGTCTGGGCGTGAAACCCGAGATCAACGCCGTAGCCAGTTTGATCCTGTTGGCCGTCTCGATCGTGACTTTCATGGTCTGGTACTTCAGCCGCCGCGCCGAAGCCACCCGTAAGCGTGCGATCCAGGAAGCGATGGACCAGACCGCCAGCGAATCCTGGCAACAACCTGAAAAGCAAATGGCTGGAGCAGTGGCCTAAGGGTCTGCTGCACCCACACTTTGTAGCAGCTGGCGAAGCCTGCGTTCGGCT
>NZ_JBFUBK010000060.1:5863-56405 GCF_056405815.1 Pseudomonas sp. P1_F1_2
CTCACGACTGCTTCGCAGCCGAACGCAGGCTTCGCCAGCTGCTACAAGGGGTGTGCCATGACTGCAACTGTTTTGCGTATTTGAATAAAAAAGAAATGGAGTTGTACCGATGAAAATGCTTGGCAGGACTCTGCTGACACTGTCCTTATTGGGCGCAATGGCTACCGGCGCCCAGGCCAATGACAAGGTACTGCGCGTCTACAACTGGTCGGACTACATCGCCCCGGACACCGTCAAGAAGTTCGAAGACGAGACTGGCATCCGCGTGACCTACGATGTGTTCGACAGCAATGAAACCCTTGAAGCACGCCTGCTCGCGGGCAAATCCGGCTACGACCTCGTCGTGCCGTCCAACAGTTTTCTGGCCAAGCAGATCAAGGCCGGGGTGTACCAGACGCTCGACAAATCGAAGCTGCCAAACTGGAAAAACCTCAACCCGGTGCTGCTGAAAAACGCCGCCGCCAGCGACCCCGACAACAGTCATGCCTTCCCGTACATGTGGGGCTCGATCGGTATCGGCTTCAACCCGGCCAAGGTCAAGGAAGTGCTCGGCGCCAACGCCCCGACCAACTCCTGGGACTTGCTGTTCAAACCGGAAAACGCTGAAAAACTGAAAGCCTGCGGCATCAGCTTCCTCGATTCGCCGACCGAGATGATCCCGGCCGCCCTGCACTACCTGGGTTACCCGGTGAACGATCAGGACAAGGCACACATCGCGGAGGCCGAAGCGCTGTTCATGAAAATTCGCCCGTCGGTGGCGTACTTCCATTCCTCGAAGTACATCTCGGACCTGGCCAACGGCAACATCTGCGTGGCCGTCGGTTACTCCGGCGACGTGCTGCAGGCCAAGGCCCGCGCCGAGGAAGCTGGCGACAAGGTGAAGATCAACTACAGCATCCCGAAAGAAGGCGCTGGCAGTTTCTACGATATGGTCGCCATGCCGCGTGATGCCGCCAACGTTGAGAACGCCTACCTGTTCATGAACTTCCTGATGCGTCCGGACGTGATTGCCGACATCACCAACAACATCGGCTACAGCAACGCCAACTCGGCCGCCACGGCGTTGGTGGATGAAGCGATCCGCAACGAACCGGGCTCCTATCCGCCGGAAGCGGTGATGGCGACACTGTATGCCATTCCCGACCAGCCGATTGCCATCCAGCGGATCATGACCCGTGGCTGGACCAAGGTGAAGCTCGGCAAATAATCGCTGAATTTGAGATAGCCATCGCGGGCAAGCCCGGCTCCCACAAGGTTCCGTGCTGGAACACAGATTTGTCTACGACGCCAACCCTGTGGGAGCCGGGCTTGCCCCGGGCTGCATTTCCACGCGGAGCGTGGGAACGATCATCAGCTTTACAGTTTTCCGTTCCCGCAGCGCCTTACCACCGCTGCACGCTATTGAAGCAGAACGGCCTCACCTGGCTTCCTCGGTTTAGGTGAATTCAGGCGCCCTCCTCGGGCGCCTTTTTTTATGCAGGAACGAGCGGCCATTCGGCCAACGCCCGATAACGCCCCTTATGCGATTCAAACAGCACGAATCGATCAGCACGCAGGAAAAATTCAGGCGCAGCGGCAGACTCGGGCACCGGCATCCGATAGTCGCGCATCAACGTCAAATGCGGGCGAAACTCCTTCGGCGCATCCTCAAACCCAAACGGCAACATTGCCTGCTCCAGCGCATAGACCAAGCGCAAAAGCTCAGGCGGCGCCTGCTCGGGTGCGAGCACCAACACCCCGGCCCGGCGCCAGACATCCAGTCGATCAAGCACCAGCCGCAACGGCTCTCCCGGCACGCGCACCTTTGCGGCAGCTGTGCAGATCTCGCCGATCTGCGCCACACCGACCGCGCCCAAAAACAGCAGCGTCAGGTGAAAGTTGTCCGCCGGCACCGGGCGCCCGCTGCGCAGTTGCAGGGCGTTGCGCCACTGCGCGATGGCCCGGCGTTGCTCTGGCGGGCAGCTCAGCGCGAAAAACAGCCGCTTGAACGGTTCACGGAATTCGTCGCTCATGCCTGGCACCTCCTGACATGCACGTTATAGTTGAACCAACCGAAAACAACGGGAGGGGGCCATGCGGGAGATCATCAGCAAAGAGCCATGGTGGGCAATGCCGCCACAACCGGGGCAGGATGAATCCGAGCTGGAATGGGGCTGGCTGGTTCACTATAGCGAAGGTGAGCCGCGTTTCGAGTTCGTCAGGGAGCGGCCGACGGATAACGAGATCCGTAATCGCAAGAGTTGCCGGATCACCCCGAGCGCGGAGTGATCCGACGGTTCGCGTCAGGACTGATAGATGATGTTGAAGCCGCCGAAGATCATGCGCTGACCATCGAACGGCATTGAATTGACGTCCGGTTGCATGCGCGGGTCGGCCATCATTTTCTGCATGCCGGCATTGCGGGTCGACTTGTCTGGCCAGATGATCCAGGAAAACACCACGGTTTCGTCTTCCCTGAGTTTTACCGCCATCGGAAACGAGGTCACTTTGCCGTCCGGCACGTCGTCACCCCAACATTCAACAATGCTCAAGGCGCCGTTCTCCTTGAAAATCGCGCTGGTGATTTCGGCGTGCTTCTTGAATTGCTCGCGGTTGGCGGTCGGTACAGCAATCACACAGCCATCGACATAAGACATGGTCATTCTCCTGCGGGGGGTTGAGGGTCGATCTGCTGGTTAGTCGACTGGCTCGGAGTCCATTCGACAGTGGCCGGATCCTGGCCGACCGGCGGTTCGGCGCTCGCCGCCAAATTGCCCTCGACCTGCCCCGCTATGTACAAAGTCCCCGCCATCACGCCGGTCGTCGGATTTTTCACCAACTGCATCCAGGCCTTATCGAACGTGTTGCCCAGGCTGCTGCGAATCAGCGCTTCGCTGTCAGGCCGGTCGGCGGCCTGAATCAGCGCGCGAATCCCGGCCACACCGACGGTAATCAACCCGCCCGCGAGTTTCCCGGCAGCAGCCGCCACGGCGCTGGCCGCACCGCGGGGGGCCATTTCGGCCTCCATGCGCTGACTGGCGCGCTTGGCCACGGGCGCCATGGCGGTGTCGGTCGAGCCCACGCCCTTGTCGCCACCCGCCTTGTGGATCTTGTCGATCAGCGCGGCATAGGCCGGCAAGCTGTCCAGCGGCGCCGTGTGCACGACTTGATACAGCGAGGCATTGCGCGCCGGCGGCGGCCCGAGGGCGATGGCCGGGATTTTCTGGATTCGGCCGTTGAGCTGGGCCATCGGTATGCCGTGACGCTGGGAGGTTTTCTGCAGCGCTTCCTGAAGAATATCGACGTAGAACGCGGTGGCCAGGCCGAGAATCGCATCGGGATCAATCTCCACCGCGACCGGCGCCAGTACGCGTTGTTGGTATTGTTCCAGCAAATAGCCCGCCAGGCGCTTGGCCGAGGCGTCCTGCTCGCCCTTGGCGCTGATGGTGTACCAGCTGACTTTCATCGACAGCCATTCCTGGGTCCAGTAACTGCTGAACCAGGGGATGAAGTTCTCTTCGGTGAGTTGGTAAACCCGTGTTCGCCAATAATCCATGGCGCCGCGCGCATAGATTCGGGTCTGCTCGGTGGCCGATTGCGACGCCACGACGATTTCGCGATCCACCTGTCGCCATGTGCTCTCGGACACCACCACAACCGGCGCCACCACCGGGGCACGCTCAGGCGTGGCGCATCCCGCCAACACCACCAATACGGCGACGATCAGCGAACGCAGGTTCAAGATCGCGGTTTCCTACAATCGCCCTTGGGCAGAATGCCCGGTACTCAGAGGCCTATTTATTTGAGTATAGGTCGCGGTGTTTGTTCGCTTTGGATCGAAGGCGGATTTGAGGGCCCCATCATTGCCGTCGATATTCACCATCGCGACGAATGCCTTCCGCAATAAAACCGTCAGGCGCACGATCCCCCCATCACAACGCAAACCCCGCATCGGAGGGGCACATCATGTTGATCCATCTCCTGACCTGCCTGACCCTGACGGCCGTTACGCTGACACTTTTTTCCCGTTTCATCCTGGACATCGGCCAGACCGAGGAGCAAGCATCATGATCCACTCCGTTACTTTGGCAGTGAGCTTCCCGGTGTTCGGCAGCAACTACTACGCACAGGAATCTGTGTCGCGCAAAGCGCTGTCATTAGTGTTCGACAAACACTACGAGGCGTTGCTGATACCGGCAGCAGCCAACCACTTCAGCAACGAAGTGGTCGGCCTCAACGATCAGTTCCGCTTTCTCAATGACGTGCTGGCTGAACATCTGCTGGAGATCGAACTGGCCCAGAGCACATCCCGCTCGTCGCGTCAGTTTACGTTCTAGGAAGACACGGGCCGGCGAACGGCCCTGACTTTGCCGCTGTTGCCACCGCCGCAGAAAAACCGCTCGCCACCATCCGATTCAAGCCCTGACACCCCCACGCCTGACGGCATTTCGATAGCCTCCAGGACTTTGCCGGTGATCGGGTCAATTCGCCGCAATTCACTTTCTTCCTCCTCCCAGGTGCCGTGCCACATTTGGCCGTCCACCCAGGTCACGCCGGTGACGAAACGGTTGGACTCGATGGTGCGCAGGATTTTCCCGGTCTCGGGGTCGATTTGATGGATCTTGCGCGCCCGGTACTGACCGACCCACAGCGTTCCTTCTGCCCAGGTCAATCCCGAGTCGGTACCGCCGCCGGGCGCCGGAATTGTCGCGAGCACGCGGCCGCTTTTTGGATCGATTTTGTTGATGTGTTCCCCGGCAATCTGGAACAAATGCTTGCCGTCGAAGGCGGTTCCCGCGTCTGCGGTTATGTCGAGCGAACGCAGCGGCTTGTCACTGTCCGGGTCAAAGACGTTGAGCTTGTCTCCGGAAGCGAACCAAACGTGCCGGCCGTCAAACGAGACGCCGTGCACGCTTTTTACGTCGGGAAAAGGTCCGTATTCGCGGATGATTTCAGCTGATGAACGTTTCATGGGTACATCCTCTTCACTGGGTGTGTGGAGTGGATCCTAATCACCCGGCAACAAAGCGGTGAGTAACAAAGTCGTCGCGAATCCCGGCATCGGTGGCGTCATCCAGCGACGCGCCTTGCCGCGACCGAACGCCTGCACTTTGCTGGCGACTGCCAGCGAATCAAGCGCCCGTTGCACGCTACGCTGACTGGTGCCAAGCGCCATCGCCAAGGCCGAACTCGACCACGATTCACCGTCTGCCAGAAAAGCCAGGAGCGCCGCGTGCTGCTCCTCGACCGGTCGCGCCAGCACCACGACGTCGGGCGCCACCAGTGCAAACCCGCGCTTCGTCGCAGTGACGTCGGCCAACGGTCGAAGCGCCGCCCGCAGCCGTCCGATCTCCACGCGCAAGCGCGCACGGTGGGATTCATCACTGAGTTTCAAGCGAAAGGCGTGGGCGATAAGCACTTCGCGGCTGACATCGGCCGGCCAGGCTTCAGCCAACACCCGTGCGAGGGCGAACAACACCGGGCGACTGCCCAGCGAGACGGACATGCCGGCGCCGCGCACCGTGTAGCGACACGCGTCGACCACCAGCGAGGTTGAAGCGAACAGCGTTTCGACTTCATCCAGCATCAGTGGTCGTGTTTCGCCACGGCTGATCAACCGGGCTGCGGGGGCGTTCATGACGTGAGCGGCGCTTTCGACTTCGCCCGTCAGTGCGGGGATAGCGGCTTCGGCGGCAAAGTGTTCAGCCCTTTGCAGCGCAGACCGGGCCTTTTTGATCTCCAGCCGACGCATCGCAATGCCGGCCACCACCAGTTCATGTGCGGCACGCAGGGCCGGCGGCAACGGCGCGGGGTCGAGACGGACGAGTAATTGCTCGACCTGATCGAGGTGCCCGATCAGCAACAACCGGCGGATCTCCAGATACCGCGCATGTGCCGCATTCACCCAATCCCCATGGGCTTCCAGCGTCGCCCGTGCCGCGTCGAGGGCCTTTACCGGCCAGCTCAAATCGCGCGCCGCCAGCGCAATTTCGGCCTCAGCCACCACGCACCGCGCCCGGGCCATGGGCTCTTTCGCACCAAATGCACGCGCCGCCCGTTTGACCAACGCCTTCGCCCGTTCCAGATCGCCGAGCTGGGCCATGGCGATGCCGCGCAGTGCCAGCGCCGGTGCATCATCGCGCAAGGCCACCCGGTTCAAAGCACCGAGCGGATCACCCGCTGCCAGCGCTCGGGCAGCAGCGGTGATTAACGAGTCCATTTGAATGGCGCCACGTTCGACACTCCCATCGTTCGATGTCCGCTGATCAGTCTATCTCACGAACCTCAAACAGCCCGTCACCCCACGAGCGTTATCGCGCGCGCTTGCCTTCTTGCACCCATTCACGCGGGCTGATGCCGGTTTTCCGGCGAAAGGCCCGGGCCAGGGCCGAGGGGCTTTCGTAGCCGACTTCATCGGCGATCAGTGCAATCGACTTACCTTGGCGCAAGCGCTTCTGCGCCAGGCTGATGCGCCAGCTCACCAGATAGTCGACCGGCGTCTGCCCGACCACCAGCCGAAAGTGTTCGGCAAAACTGGCGCGCGACATGTTGGCCACCGCCGATAATTGGGCGACGGTCCAAGGCTTTTCAGGCGCGTCATGCATCAAGTTCATGGCCCGCGCCAGCCGTGCATCCGCGAGGCCGGCCATCATGCCCGGACGCTGATCGCGACTGGACAACAGGTGGCGCAGCAACTGAATCACCAGCAATTCGAACAGTCGATCCATCATCGCTTCACGGCCGCAGGTGTCGCCGAACGCTTCGTTGAACAACCAGTCCAGCGTGCTGGCCATCGTCGGAACGCTGCCCAGTGGCAGTAGCAGATAGTCAGGCAACGCGGTCGCCAGGGCATTACCGGCGCCGCCGTCGAAATCCAGCGAAGCGCACACCAGTTGCGTGCCCGACGCTTCGCTGGCGAACAAGCGATGACGATAAGGTCGCGGGAAAAATATCAGCGTGGGCTCGGTCAGCAAACGGTCCGGTTCATCGGCCAACTTCAGCGTCAATTCGCCCGCCTGCAGCAGGTGGATGTGCCCCGTTGACTGCTCACCATCAAAGACCACGGCGTCGCAAAAACGCCCACTGAAGAAGCTCCCGGCGCTGACGCCGAAGTGGGTGAGCAAGGTGGACAAGCGATCCATGGAACGACTCCCGGGGGACAGGTTTGGACGATCTGTTGCATATCCTCGACGATTTGCACCCTAAACGCCACCGCCGTTGCATAGCATAGACCCCGTACCCAGCGCACACCGCGCTTGAATCGACGGAGCAACACCATGAGCCGCATCACCGCCCTGAGCCTCGAACACGCCACTGAAACCACCCGCACGCTGCTGGAAGGCGTGCAGAAAAAAATCGGCTTTTTGCCCAATGTCTTCAAAACCCTGGCCCATGCCCCTGCTGTATTGGCGGCCTACCTGCAACAAGGCGTGGCGCTGGGTAAAACATCCCTGAGTGCGACGGAAAAAGAAGCCATTTTCCTGGCCACCTCGCAGGTCAACGGCTGCGATTACTGCCTGGCGGCGCATACCTTGTTTGCCGGTAAAGCCGGACTGTCGGCGCAGGACATCCTCAGCGCCCGGCACGGCCAACTGAATGCCTTCGCCACGCTCGCCCAACAAATCACCGAAAGCCGTGGCCACCTGAGCCTCGAACAAATCGACGCAGCACGTACCGCCGGCATCAACGACGCCAAGATCATTGAAGTGATTGCCCATGTGGCCTCGCAGACGCTGACCAACTACCTCAACAACCTCGCCCTGACCGATATCGACTTCCCCGCCATCGAGGCTTGAACCCGGCGCTTGATTTCAGGAGTACTGACAATGAACAACGTGACGATCTACACCACCGACACCTGCCCCTATTGCCGTAACGCCAAGGCGCTGCTGAGCAGCAAAGGCGTCACCGCGCAGGAGATAAACGTTCAGGTTGATCCCGGCAAATTCCAGGAGATGCTCGACCGCAGCGGTCGTCGCAGCGTGCCGCAGATTTTCATCGGTGACACCCATGTCGGCGGTTTCGATGACCTGGCCAAACTGGATCGTCAGGGCGGTTTACTGTCGATGCTGGCCTGAAATGCACGACGCCCGGCGCGGCCTGAAATACAGGTCGTGCCGGTATTCTCTTAATTCTTCATAGGTTGTACGATGACCGACGAGTCACCCATTCCCATAACAACAAGGAAACACCTATGAAGAACGTCAAACTGCTGGTCGGTTTTTTATGCCTCTTCAGTGGCTACGTAGCGGCCGCCCCCGCCTCCGGCGAGAAAGAGGTCGCCAGCGCTGTCGACCATCTGACCCAAGCCATGTTGCACAAGAACATCACCGAGCTTAAAGCGCTGACCGCCGAGAACCTGACCTATGGGCATTCCAGCGGCAAGGTTCAGGACAAGACCGACTTCATCGCTGATATCGAAACGGGCAAAAGCGCGTTCAAAACCCTGGAAATGCAAAACCAGACCATCAGCGTCTCCGGCGATGTCGCGCTGGTGCGCAATCATTTCTCGGCGCAAGCCCTCAAAGGCACCGAAGTGGTCCCGACCGAAATCGAGAACTTCCAGATCTGGCAAAAGAAAAGCGGCCAATGGCTGCTGGTTGGCCGCCAGGCTTTCCGTATCTAAAACAAAAATCCCGCTCAAGGTCACTTGAGCGGGATTTTTTATTCACGCAGCGTTATCGAATCAAGCTACCGGGATCATCGGGTCCGCGGCTGCCAATGCGGTGACACGGTCAGCTGCCGGCGGGTAGATCCAGACCGTATTGATTTGAGTTTTGAGGTCTTTGGCTTCCTGCTTGACCAGTTTGACCTGACGATCCCAACCCTCGGTGTACACCGCGCCCCAGGCCCCCAGATCCAGGCAGGTGACGTACTTGGGCTGGCTGTACGGCGTCGGGTCCACCCCCAGGATTTGCGCCGCCACGTTATTCCCTGCGTGACGCCCCAGCGAGATCGCGTGCTGGCAGGTCATCAAGGCATGATTACCGATGTCATCACTGGCCGCGTACGCCACATCCCCCGTGGCAAAGATGTCGTCCTGGCCGATGACTTTCAGATGGCTGTCCACGTGCAGACGGCCCATGGCATCACGTTCGGCGGGGATTTGCTCAGTCAGCGAACTGGCTCGCACACCGGTGGTCCAGACCACGGTCTTGGCGTCGATGCGCTGGCCATCGGCCAAGGTCACACCCTTCTCGTCGACTGCAACGACCGACGATTTCAAACGCCATTTCACGCCCAGCTCAGTGCTTGCCTCAGCGATCTTATGGCTGATTTCAGCCCCCATCGAAGCACCGACCTTTTCGCCACGGTCGACGACGATCACCTCGATGTCCGCGGCCTCGCCGAGGATGGCCCGCAGACGCGCCGGCATTTCGGTCGCCGTTTCAATCCCGGTGAAACCGCCACCGGCCACCACGACCGTGTTGCGGCTTTTACTGGCAGGCAGGTTGACCAGGGATTTGAGGTGGTTTTCCAGACGCACGGCTTGTTCGATCTGATCCACATCAAAGGCATGTTCGGCCACACCCGGGGTGTCCGGCAGGGCCAGGCGGCTGCCGGTGGCCAGAACGAGTTTGTCGTAGCTGCACGTCTGCGCAGTGCCCGAAACATCGGTGTAACCGACACGTTTTTGCTGCACATCGATGGTCTCTGCGGAGCCCTTGATGAACTTCACACCCACGGCATCGAACAGCTCACCGATCGGTGCGGCGAGTTGATGAGCATTCGGTTCGTAGAAGCGCGGACGCACACGCAGCTCGGCCTGAGGCGCCAGTACCGTGAGCTCTAAGCCGTCATGATCATGAAGGTCAAACAGGCGCGTGGCGCTCAACGCCGTCCACATGCCGCCGAAACCTGCGCCGATTACCAGAATGTGCTGTTTCATCGTTTTAACTCCGGGGAAGACCAAAGACTCTGCTCGTTGTTGAGCCGACAACGGCGACTATAGTGATCCGAGTTAAAACACGCAACGACCTTCCATCGATCGTTACCATCACCTGCCCTGATACCTCGACAATCCGGCCAACAGCTCTCATCCATCGACCGCCCAGGCTAATTAGGGGTGTCGACGGCTCGTTGCTTCCCTATCCGTCGACTGATAACATTGGCGACTCATTCAGTCGGAGATATCAATGTCTCTTTACAGCGCGGGCGTTGAATACGGCATTCATTGCCTGATTTTTCTGGTAGGCGATTACGGCGATAGCCGTGAGGCGAGCGTGCGCGACCTCGCCGAATTGCAAGGCGTGCCGCTGGATTACCTGGCCAAGATCTTCACCAAACTGGCCAAGGCCAAACTGGTCATCGCCACCGAAGGTGTGCGCGGCGGGTTCAAACTGGCGCGCCCGGCGGACGAAATCAGCGTGCTGGACATCGTCAACGCCATCGACGGCCAGAAGCGGATCTTCGATTGCCGCGAAATCCGTGGACGCTGCGCCCTGTTCGACGGCTCCCCACCGGAGTGGGCCCTGGACGGTAATTGCGCGGTGCACGCGGTCATGATGACCGCGCAAAAGCGCATGGAAGAAGCGCTCGCCCAGCAAACCATTCTCGATTTGGCCAGAAGGGTCGGGCGCAAAGCGCCTGCCGAATTCGGTGCCCAACTGAACAACTGGATGAATGATCGGCGGGAAAAGAAAACCGCCATCAGTGCACCGGTCGAGGATGAGCAAATCATTCCGACGACCGATGTTTCCGACTGACCAATCACCTATGGGCAAACCGGATTAGAGCGCTCTATGATTGAACCCCATGACGACCTCCGCTCCGATCCGCTCACCCTGCCCGCCCGGCGCCTGCACCTGCGGGCGTGACCCGCTGCTGGAAACACCGGGCGCGGACGTGCGCATCCTGTTTCTGACCCGCCAGGAAGAAAAACGCCTGCTCGATCGACTGGAAAACTTGCAGAGCCTGGCCGACCTCGAACGCCTGCAAAACCGCATGTACGAGCAACTGGGCATCCGCGTCGAGATCGTCCCCAGCTTCAACGAAGTACGCACCATGCGCGGCATCGGCATCACCCTCGGCGAACAGCCCGGGCTGTGCCGAAAAACCCGCCAGTCAATCCCGGCCGCGATTCGCCGAGGCCTGGAGAATCGCCCGGAAATCGCTTATGACATCCTCAACGCCAACGACCTGTTGCGTGATGCCTGAGGGCAGTAACGATGAATCTCGTGATGGAGTTCCCCGTCACCGACGACATACTGACGTCCTACGCCCTGGCCATCGGTGCTGATCTAACGGCGTACCGCAATCATATTTATCGGATGCTGAACTTCTATGTCGCGATCAGCGGCACTGATTCACTGCCATCGGAGGCGGTGCAGATTGCGGCGGCGTTTCATGACCTGGGCATCTGGACTGACGGGACCATCGACTACCTGGAACCGTCGGTCCAGCAGGCCATGGAGTACCTCGCCAGTCGGCAGTTGACGGACCTTGGCGACGAAGTGACGGCGCTTATCCTGGAACACCACAAAGTGCGGCCTTACCGCGCCGCCCATGCACTCAGCGTCGAGCCTTTCCGGCGAGCCGATGTGATCGATGTGTCCCTGGGGTTGATGACGTTCGGCCTGCCAAGGGCTTACATCAAAACGGTGAAGGCGACGTTTCCCAATCATGGCTTTCACAGGATGCTGATCAGGCTCACGGCGCGGCAGTTCCTGCGCTCCCCGCTCAAGCCATTGCCGATGTTTCGCTGGTAAAACCGCTCAATGGATCATGGCGTCGGCACCACGGTGTAGTAGACGCCGTTGGCACCATAGGCAGGGCGCACCCAAGAATTCCCGCACTGATAAAACGTGCCAGCTGGGCCGGCGATCAACCCGCAGCCGGAAGGAAGCGTGGCAAAGGTCGACCCCATGGGCAGCGTCTCGGGGGCAGTAGCGACCATTCCAGCGTTATAACCGGCGCTATAGGCATCATTATCGGCATTGTCTTCAACGACGCTGGCGACAGCCGCGCCCGACACCGCTCCTGCAGCGGCCACGGCTGCCGGGGCGTAGCCACAGTTGTAACAACCACTGCTGCCAATGACTGCCGTTGGCGGATGGTAATAGCCGGTTCCATAGGTGGCCGGATGGTATACCGAGGTGCCATAGCCGTCTGCGCGATAACCGGCGGCAGTGCCGCCATTTTCACCCTGGGCGCGCCACGAGCCATCACTCCCCCAGGCCGTCCCGCCATTCTCGTCTCTGGCGCTCCAGTTACCATCGTTGCCCGATGCCGAGCCTCCTCGAAAACCCGACGCGTTCCAGCTGCCGTCACCGCCCGAAGCCGACCCGCCGCGATTAGTCTCTCCACTCCAGCTGCCATCTCCACCCGAGGCAGAGCCGAACGCGCCGGAGCGGTTCCAGTCTCCCCCGCCCCCCCACGAACGACCGAAACTTCCGGCATGCGACCAGGCCGCCGCCTGGTTGCAGCTCAGTAGCGCAATCAACACCCCGGCAAGCGTCAAGATTGATCGACTCATGGCTCAGTCACCTCACTCGGTTTTTTGCGGTTTTGCCACCGGTTCTTTAACCCCTGCAGGGGCGCGCATGCCCGGTGGCGGGGCAAACTGAATGCGTTGCGCCTTCTCACTGTTCTGTGGCTTGAAGAACTGCTCAGGCATCGCCGATTCGAGCTTCCAGTCGCTGAACGCAACCTGATGCCGCGATTGCGTCGGATCATCCCGAAACACGGCACGCAGCATGCGCGGCAACTTGTCCTGCGTACCGACCCACGCTTGCACAAACACGGTATCGCTGGCGTAGGCAATGACGTCGGTGGTGGTGTCGCCAACCACCGTGGACTGACCGATGTAAAACGCCAGGCGCAGGTCCTTCGACAAATCCTTGTAGGGGTCGGCGACGATCACATCGGTAAAGGGAAAGTAGATCGCGGCTCGCTGGTACGCGGCCTCCAGCGTCGCATCGATAGTGGGTGGCGCGTCCGCCTGGGCCAGCAGGTTTTCCTTCGGTGCGTAGGCATAGGCCTGTTTACCGTCGTAGTAAAACTCGGTCGCCGGGCCGTCACCCGAGGTTAAAACGCGCAGGTGATCTGGCCGTTGCACGGTCACCAACGCGACGGTGTTGTAGGCCAGAGGTGGCCCCGGTCGGCTGGGTTTTTCGTAAGTGGTAATGGCTTTGAAACTCATGCCCGGCGTGCTCGTCAACTTGGCACTCATGGCCTTGAGAACGTCCAGCGCCTTGGGTTCCAGTTGCATGGCTGGCGCCGCCTCAACAGCGGGTTGTGCCGCGTGCAAAGGACCGGCAAACAAGTACACCAGCCAGCCAAAGAAGAACAATCGGGCCTGCGTTGGGAAAGACGGCATCGCTTGCTCTCCACCGAGATCTGTTGGAGCACTAAAGTCTAGCAATGCCCCGGAACCAGACGGAATATTTTCCGATCATCCCGCCATTGCCCATGACCACTGCGTGCAAGCCCGGCCACCTCCACCCGATGAAAATCATCATCAAATAAGAAAAAAAACTGATTGCCTGAGCGACAACGGCACTTTTTCGGCCAATTGCTGCTGAATATTTCGCAGGTCGTACTACGCTCTTGCGGGGGAAAGCCATTTTCACTACCGGTCGGGGGACCTGTTTCGACACCCCATTCCCGCAAGCAGGAGTTCCACATGAACCAGACAAAGCTTTCCAGGCTCTTCGCCGCATCGGTGCTGTTGTCTGCAATGGCTCTACCCGGCATCTCCCAGGCAGCAGACAAATCGGCCCCTAATATCCTGGTGATCATGGGCGACGATATCGGCTGGTCGAATATCGGTGTCTACAACCAGGGCATGATGGCCGGCCGCACCCCCAACCTCGACCAGCTCGCGGCCGAAGGCATGCGCTTCACCGATTATTACGCCGAGGCCAGTTGCACGGCCGGGCGCGCCAATTTCATCACCGGTGAACTGCCGATCCGCACCGGGATGACCACGGTCGGCCAGGCCGGCTCGCCTGCCGACGGTACACGGCTTCGACGAATTCTTTGGCTACCTCTATCACCTCGACGCCATGGAAGACCCGGCGCACCCCAACTATCCGCAAGACCTGCTAGCGACTGTCGGCCCACGCAACATGGTCCACAGTTGGGCCACCACCACCGATGACAGCACCGTGATGCCGCGTTGGGGCAAGGTCGGCAAACAGAAAATCGAAGACGCCGGCACGCTGTATCCAGAGCGGATGAAAACCGTCGACGAGGAGATCCGCGACAAGACCTTTACCTTCATCGACAAGGCCAAGCAGGACAACAAACCCTTCTTCGTCTGGCTCAATCCAACTCGCATGCACATCGTTACCCACCTGTCCGATAAATACGAAGCCATGCGCAACTCGGAAAACGGCTGGTCGGAACAGGAAGCCGGCATGGCGCAACTTGACGACGTCGTTGGCGATGTCATGGCCAAGCTGAAAAAAGACGGGCTGGCCGATAACACCATCGTCATTTTCACTACCGACAATGGCGCGGAGAACTTCACTTGGCCGGATGGCGGCACCACCCCGTTTGCCATGGGCAAAGGCACCATTATGGAAGGCGGCTTCCGGGTACCGGCGATTATTCGCTGGCCGGGCAAAGTACCGGCCAACCAGGTCGCCAACGGCATCATGTCGGGCATGGACTGGTTCCCGACCCTGGTCGCGGCAGCGGGTAACCCGAACATCACCGCCGAACTGCTCAAGGGTAAACAACTGGGCGATACCACCTACAAAGTGCACCTCGACGGTTACGACCAGACGCCGATGATTACCGGAAAGGGTCCGTCGAACCGCCACGAGATCTTCTACTTTGGAGAGAGCACCCTCGGTGCAGTGCGCATCGATGACTACAAATATCGTTTCATTGACCAGCCAAGTGCCTGGTTGGGAGCTAAGGTTGCGGTGGACGTGCCGTACCTGACCAACCTGCGGCTCGACCCGTTCGAACGCATGGGCTGGGCGGACAATGGGGCCGCGCAAGGTTCGACACAATACTTTGACTGGTTCAAGTATCAGTTCTGGCGTTTTGTGTTTGTCCAGCAACAGGTCGCCAAACTGGCTGAAACCGCCATCGAGTTCCCGCCGATGCAAAAAGGCGCGAGCTTCAACCTCGACTCGGTCAAGGCCAAGATCGAAGCGGCCCGGGCAGCCATGGCCAAGTAACCAGCAGAATCCAGGGGTGGCTGGCGCCAGCCACCCTTGTTTGAAGGGACATTTCCTGGGGGGAAACCATGCGAACAAGAACAGTTGCTTTACCCACTTTCACCCTTCTTGCGCTCTGCTGCCAGCAAGCCTGGGCTGGCGGAATCATGCTCTACGAAATCGGCACCGATAACGCCGGCCTGGCCAACGCCGGTGCCGCTGCGCGCGCTCAAGGCCCCTCGACCATCGCCAGCAATCCGGCGGGTATGAGTTACCTGCCCGGCACGCAAATCACCGCAGGCTTGCAGGTGCTTTATGGCGACTTGAGTTTCGATCGAGACTCCGGCACCAACGTTTCAGGCAGTAACAGTGGCAATGCCCTCGATCCGATTCCCGGCGCCAGCTTCTTTGTCACGCATGAACTCGACGATCACTGGAGCGTCGGTTTCGGCCAGTACGGCGACTTCGGGCTGGCACTCAATTACGACAACGATTGGTCCGGGCGGTACTTCGCACAGAACGTCAGCCTGCTCGGTTTGTCCCTGGTGCCGAGCGTGGCCTACCGCTTCAATGAGCAGTGGTCGGTGGGCGTGGGCATCAAAGCCATGTACGGCATATTGAAGGCAGATACCGCCATTGACCGCTCTCCCTTCGGCTTCACCGACCGCGCAGATGGCCAGTTCAAATACAAGGATGGCACCTGGGGCTATGGCGCCAACGTTGGGGTCATCTACGCACCACAACCCGGTACGCGCATCGGCCTGACCTACACCAGCAAAGTCGATCTGGACTTCGAGGATCGGCTGGATGTGAAAGGCGACGGCCGCCTGCTGGATCGCATCAACAACACCAACACTAAAATCGACACATCAGTGCCGCAGACCGTGACCCTGAGCCTGTACCAGCAACTCGACCGCCAATGGGCCTTGCTGGCCTCGGCCAACTGGCAGGACTGGTCTGAGTTCGGTGAGATCGGGGTGGAGGTCGATACCAGCGCGTTGGGGGCTCAATCGAAAACGGTCGACGCCGGGTTCAAGGACACCTGGCACCTTTCGCTGGGCGCGCAATACCAGGCCACCGAACAATGGTTGTGGAACGTCGGTATGGCCTACGACAGCAGCGCGGTCTCGGACAGCAATCGCTCCGTTATCTTGCCGATGAACGAATCTTGGCGCATTGCCACAGGAGCCACCTATGCTCTGAACAAGGACACCGACGTGAATGTCAGCTGGGCCATGATCTGGCTCGACGACATGCCCGACAACCAGACCAAGGCCGTGTCAGGCGATCGAATTTCCGGTCAATTCGACAAAGCCTGGATTCAAGCCCTGACCGGCAACATGACTTGGCGTTTTTGATGCACTGCAATGAACAACACGACTCAAACCATGGAGTAAACACCACTATGAATCTGTCACGAAACTTGCTCATCGGTGCTGCACTGACCGGCGTCTTGCTTGGCGGTTGTACTTCGAAGGTCACGGAAAAGGAACAATATTCCGGTTACCTGTCGAGCTACAACAACCTGCAGGAAGTCGAAACGCCCAGCGGTGGTACGGCAATGCGTTGGGTGAGCCCATCGTGGAACCCGAATGCGTATGACACCGTGGCGTTCAACAAGCTGGAATTCTACCCGGCGCCGAAACCCAACGAGCGGGTGAATCAGCAGACGCTGGCCGATATTCAGAGCTACATGACCAGCAAAGCCAAAGCCACGCTGGGCACCAAATACCGGGTTGTGACCAACTCGGCGTCAGCACCGGCCGGCTCCAGAACCTTGATCTTGCGTGCGGCGATCACCGGGGTCAGCGCCTCGAACGAAGGCATGAAGTGGTATGAAGTGGTGCCGATCGCTGCCGTTGTCGGGGCGACACAGGCAGCCACCGGTCATCGTGACCAGGACACCGAACTGTATATCGAAGCTGAATTCGTCGATGCCAGAACCAACCAGACCGTGGGCAGAGTCGTGCGCAAGGTCTTTGGTACCACCCTGGAAAACGAAAGCCAGAACGTCACTGCCAAGGATTTTAAAGCGGCCATCGACAAGCTGAACTCCGACCTCCTGCAATTCATCAAGTAACAAAGAGCGCCGGCTGGCGCCCTGTTGAAGGGGCGCCGGCATCCTCACTGCCGATTACTTTTTCATCCCCACCCGTCGCCGCATCTCGGCCGTAATCGTCTGCCGGGTTTTCCTCATGCCCGCCCAAGGCCCCTCACCCACCTCGGCCAGACGCTCATGCACATTGTGCACGTTCCATTGGTTCCCCCCTTTGAGCTCGGCCACTTCCTCGCGAAAGATTGGCACCGACACCGGTAAACCTTCACGAGTACGCACGGCGTAGGCGCAAATGGTGGTGGCACCCAGACCGTTGCGCAGGTAATCGATGAAGATCCGCCCGACCCGATTCTTCGGCCCCGAGACGGCAGAAAAGCGTTCCGGCAACAGCTTCGCCATGTGGCTGACAATCGCATGGCTGAAGTCCTTCACCTCGTCCCAACCCTGCTTGCGGGTCAGCGGCACCACCAGGTGAATACCCTTGCCGCCGCTGGTTTTGAGGAAGGCCTTGAGCCCCAGTTCATCGAGCACCGACAGCGTTAGCTGAGTCGCCTCGACCATGCTTTTCCAGGGCAGCGCCGGGTCCGGATCAAGGTCGAGCACGAAACGATCGGGCCGCTCGAGATTATCGGCGGTGGCATTCCAGGTGTGCAGCTCCACGGTACTCATTTGCACGGCGCCAATCAGCGCTTGGGCGTTGTTGATGATCATCACCGGTTGGCCGGTGAGTGCCTTGTCCAGCGTGGTGATGCCTGGAATGGCCAAGTGCTCGGCATTTTTCTGGAAAAACAACTCACCAGCGATCCCCTCCGGTGCACGAACCAGTGCCACGGGCCTGTCCTTGAGCTCGGGCAAAATCCACTGCGCAACGCTGGCGTAATACTCGGCCAACTGAACTTTGGTGGTCCCGGTGGTGGCGTCGATCACCCGGTCGGGGTGGGTGATGCGCACCTCGCCCTTGACCAGGCCAGCCTGCGACGGTGCAGGTTGCGCACCGGCGGTTTTTTTCTCTGGGGTCTTCACCACGTGGGGACGCTCCTCAGTGATGCCTTTGGCGGGTTTGTCTTCGCGCAGGCCATGGAACACCGCATGGCGCACCGAGCCCTCCTTGGTCATTTCAGCAAACGCCACTTCGGCCAGCAGCGTGGGCTTGAGCCAGTGCACACCCTTGGCCTCGAAACCGCTCGGTGGGTTGACCACCGACGGCTTCTTCGTCTGCCAGGGTTTGAGCTGTTCGAAGATGCGCTTGAGCGTCGTCTCGTTGAATCCGGTGCCAACCTTCCCGGCGTAACGCAATTGAGCGCTGTCACGGTCGTGCAACCCGAGCAATAAGGCACCGAATGCATGACGCGACCCTTTCGGATCGGTGTAGCCGACCACCACGAATTCCTGCCGATGTTTGCACTTGAGCTTGATCCAGTCGCTGCTGCGTCGTGACACATAAGGTGAGCCCATGCGCTTGCCGATCAACCCTTCCATCTGCATTTGGCAGGCGCTGTTGAGCAAGGCGTCTGGTGCTTCAGCGAATGAATCCGAGAAGCGCAGCAGCGGGTCATGATTGAGCTTGAGCACGGTCGACAGCGCCACCCTGCGTTCTTCGACCGGCACCTCGCGCAGGTCCACGCCGTTGAGATAAGGCAGGTCGAACAAGTAGTACACGATGTTGGCGCTGGCACCGGCGTCGAAGGCATTTTGCAGCGCCTGAAAGTCCGGTACGCCCTGCTCGTTGGCCACCACCATTTCACCGTCAAGCCAGGCTGATTCGAGGCCCAATGCCGCCAAGGCTTCGGCCTGTCTGGGCAGTTTGTGGGTCCAGTCGTGACCGTTACGGGTGAAGAGCCTGACGTCGCTGTGGTCGATGCGGGCCATGATCCGGTAACCGTCGAACTTGATCTCGTAAAGCCACTGACCGTCCGGAGCCTTCTCCACCAACGTGGCCAGTTCGGGTTTGAGCTGCTCTGGCAGTTTGGCTTTGCGAGCGCCGGTGAGTGGCGCCGATGTCTCTTTAGTCGCCACTTTGCGTGCCGGTTGCTTGACGGGTTTGGGTTTAACCGTCGACTTCGATTGTTTGGCCAGGAGGGTCCGATCACTGAGCACGCTGTCGGGCTCGGCGGTGACCACATCGTAATCGCTCTCGGGCTTGGCCGCGCTGTCCTGATGCTTGATTAGAAACCATTGCTCCTGTTTGCCCGGCATGTGCGTGCGCACCAGGCTCCATAGACCACCAAGCTTCTCGCCTTGCAGTTCGAACTTGAGCTTGCCCTTGGCGTAGGCCTTGACCGGATCCTCCTGCGCAATCCACACACCGCGGTCCCACACGATCACATCGCCCGCGCCGTAATGCCCTTCGGGAATGCTGCCCTCAAACGTCGCGTAATCGAGCGGATGGTCTTCGACGTGAACCGCCAGACGCTTGACCTTGGGGTCCAGGGACGGGCCTTTAGGCACCGCCCAGCTTTTCAGCGCCCCCTCAAGTTCCAGGCGAAAATCGTAATGCAGACGTGAGGCGTCATGCTTCTGAATGCAGAACTGCAACGCGTGGTCTTTCGCGTTTTTTTTGGCCAGGCGTTTGGTCGCGACGGGCTCTGAGGTCGCCGAAAAATCGCGCAAGCGGTTGTAGTCATCCAGGGTCTTGTTCATGGCATACCTGCTGCCGATGCCGCCGTCATGAAGGCGTCTCTAATCAGCAGAGCAACCGGGCCAGATAAAAATTCCATCGGCATTCAAACCGTCCGGACAAACGGGCCTCAGGCGCGGCACCCGACGGCTCGCGGGTGAATATACTCAGCCAGTGCGGATTCATCCTGCGGAGAGCAATCATGCGAACGGTTCACATCATCGAGCAAGCCCAAACGCCGACACCGGTGAATGTCGTCGGCGAGGCGATCACGATTCTCGCCGGCGGCGATCTGAGCAAGCCTTTTGAAATGCACATTCAGGAAGGCGTGCAAGGGGGCGGGCCGCCGCCGCACTTTCATCCGTGGGATGAAGCGTTCTATGTGGTCGACGGCGAGGTCGAAGTGACGGTAGCGGGCACGTCCACCACGGTGTCAGCCGGGGGCTACGTGCATATTCCCGGTGGGGCGATCCATGCTTACAAGAACCTCAGCCCGACCGCGAAAATGATTGGTGTAGTCTCCGATCCAAGGGGCGGGCAGTTCTTTGCGGCGGTGGATCGGCTGCGGGTGCCGGAGGATTTGCCGCGGATCCTTGAGATCGCCGCGGCGCATGGCGTTACGTTTCTGCTGTAGCGTCCGTTACAGCCGCTCAGGCCGCGCCTCCCTTGGCCTGCTGCTCCAGATGCACTTGCAGTTCAGGATCAATCTCCAGCGCCGCTGCCAATTCGTCGAGATAGGTCCGCTCGGCGTCCCCCTGATCGTTCACCAGCATCACGCTCGCCAGGTACATTTCCGCCGCAATCGCCGGGTCCGTTGCCGACACCGCCACATCGACGGCATCCAGCGGCCGGGCCACCTCTTCATCCAGCCATTGCTGAAGGTCTGGGTCATCGGTGTGCTTGCCGATTTCAGCGCTGATTAGCTGCTTCTCGGCCGCATCAATGCGGCCATCGGCTTTCGCCGCCGCAATCAATGCACGCAACACGGCATGACTGTGGTCTTCTATTTCCGGCCCCGACAATAGATCAGCCGTGCGCGGCGGCTGTCGGGGTGCCGAAGCCTGACTGCGCTGCCAGCTCTGATACGCCTGGAATGCCATCATTCCCAGCGACGCCAAGGCCGCGTAATTGGGGCCGCCACCGGAGCGACTCTGGGTCGAACCACCCGTCGCTGAACCACCGCCGAGCAAACCGCCGAGCAATCCACCCAGGCCGCCACCGCCACTGCTTGAACCGCCCCCTCCGCCCACCAGGCCACCCAGCAAGCCACCGAGTCCGCCCAGCGGATCTTGAGACGACGCGCCACCGCCGCCCTGTTGACCCAGCGAGCCCTGGCCGGCCCGCAGCAATTGTTCGAGCAGATCGCTGGTGTTCATGACGCTGTCCTCTTCAAGAGAAGTTGATCCGGTCAGGCAACGATAGTCCTCACCGACAAATGCGCCACGACCATTGGGCTGCTGAAATCAGACGCTGCGCCAGCGTCGGCGTTTCCTCGAACGCCCGGCGTTTATCCGAGGTATTTTCTTGCCATGCAGCTAAGATTTACAGACGCTGAACCTTATCCCCGGATTCCCGGTCGATACCTGCAACCGACCCGGTTTGCCGACACCCCCACTTGAAGGGGTGATAACAGGCTTGCTTCATTTACTGGAGAACGCCCCCGTGATTTCGACCGTACACATTGCCAGGCTCAAAGCTTGGGGCGCCCATGGTTTTACCGCCACCGGCGTGGTGACTGCCTTCCTCGCCACCCTGGCATTGCTGGATAACCAGCCGACTCAGTGCCTGCTGTGGCTGGGCGTCGCGCTGATCGTCGACGGGCTGGATGGCGCGCTGGCGCGCAAGGTCAATGTGCAATCGGTGCTGCCCAGTTTCGATGGTTCGATTCTGGACCTGGTGATCGACTACCTGACCTATGTGTTTATCCCGGCGCTGTTCATCCATCGCTACATCCCGCTGCCGGACTACACGCTGCTGCTGAGCGTGTCGCTGATTCTGGTGTCGTCGCTGTTCTGCTTCTGCAACGTCAACATGAAGAGCAAAGACAACTACTTCCAGGGCTTTCCGGCCGCGTGGAATGTGGTTGCGCTGTGCCTGTACATCATCGCGCCGACGCCATGGATCACCTTGCTCACCGTCATTGGCCTGGCCTTGTTGACCGTGACACGGATGAAGTTCCTGCACCCGTTTCGCGTGCGCAAGTTCATGCCGATCAACATTGCGGTGACGGCCATTTGGCTGCTGTGCAGTTTGTCGCTGGTGATCAACCATCCCGTCATCAATCCGATGGTGATGGGGCTTTGGTTGCTGATGTCGGCGTATTTCCTGGGGATCTGCCTCTGGCGCACGGCGCTGGAGTGGCATGACGGCTCGCGGCACCCGTAACGCCATGGCCATTCATATCGTCCGCCTCGGCTCGCCGCGCTCCCCTGATGAAGGCTTGCGCCTGGGCACCGTGCGCCGTCCACCCCGTGGCGTACCGAAGGCCGAGTTTGCCCGCCGTGATTTTTACGACGTGTGGCAGCCACTGCTGTCGCCGAGTGCAGAATTGGTGGCTGAAGCCAAAGCGGCCACGGACGACAAGGCCTGGGAGGCCTTCAGACGCAAGTTCAAGGCAGAAATGAACCAACCCGCGCCAAGCCAGTTACTGGACCTGTTGGCCGCCCTCTCCCATCACACTTCGCTGGCCGTGGGTTGTTATTGCGAGGAAGAGGCGCACTGTCACCGCTCGGTGTTGCGCGAACTGCTGGCGGCCCGAGGCGCCAGCATCGTGTAACCTCCAAAACATACAAAATCCCCTGTAGGAGCTGAGCTTGCTCGCGATGGCGGTGTGTCAGACAGCATAAATATCGATCGATACGCCGCCATCGCGAGCAAGCTCGGCTCCTACAGTTAGATCTACGCCGGGTCAGCGTCTTGTGATGACGGCTTCGAGGTATTCACTCGGCACCACCAGCGACTTCTCCCCCGCCCGGTTCATCCGGTTCAACAGCTCGGTCAGGTCCTGTTCAAAGGCCTCGGCGCCCTCGGGAGGCAGCACGGCGAAGGCTTTATGGATCGGCCCGTACCAGTTGCGGAAGACGTCGATGAAGTGCGCCGGCGAGCGATAGCGGAAATTGAAGGCACGACGCGTCACCTGGACCAGGAAGTCGTGTTCATCAAAGTGTGAATGCAGCCAGGCCTCGGAGCCCCAGTTGGACGGCGGTTGTGCCCCCAGCGGTGGCGGCAGGTGCTGGCCCAGGGTCTTGAACACCTGGCCGACAAAACCTTCCGGCGTCCAGTTGGCCAGGCCGATCCGGCCACCGGGGCGGCACACTCGCGCCAGTTCTGCGGCCGCTTTGGGTTGGTCCGGCGTAAACATCACGCCGAAGGTCGACAGCACGGCATCGAAGCTCGCGTCCTCGAACGGTAGCGCCTCGGCGTCGGCCACCTGGAAGGTCACTGGCAAACGCTCGGCCCTGGCCCGTTCTTCGCCACGCTCCAGCAACGCGCCGACGTAATCGGTCGAGGTGACAGCGCAGCCTCGGCGTGCGGCGGCGAGTGTTGCATTGCCGTTACCGGCGGCCACGTCCAGCACCCGCTCGTCACAGAGCAGGTCGCAGGCTTCGGCAAGTTGTTCACCGACAATCTGCAAAGTGGTCCCGATAACGGTGTAGTCGCCACTGGCCCAAGAGGCCATCTGACGGTTTTTCAGGGCAGTTAGATCAATCGGTGTACTCATGAAGTCTGCTCCGTACGGATGGCAACCGACCGCGGCCTATTCCGCCGTGGTGGGATCGATGATGCTTGCCACTTGGGAAATACGACTGGCCGGGAAACCACTACGGGTCGCGTGTTCTTTGATGAGTGCTTCGCTGGGTGAGATGTACACGCAGTAGAGCTTGTCACCGGTGACGTAACTCTGAAGCCACTGCACCTCTGGCAATTCGCGCAACACGCTGCAGGACTTTAGCGCGGCGGCTTTCAAATCCCGTTCTGACAGTGTTCCAGCGCCCGGGATATCGCGTTCTATGACGAACTTCGGCATGACAACCTCTCATTCTTGTTATTGATGACAGGGTCGGTAGTGAACCTGTAGGCAAACTATCGCCCCGGCGCACGCCCGCGTCCTGCCCGATCGTCGGCCAACCTTGTCCGATCGTCCGGAGGTTTGGCGCGGCGCGGTGACAGGCTCACAATCAACACCATTCGTACACGGGGAAACCTCCATGGACGCCCTCTCCCAAACCTTGCGTGTCGTGCGCCTGGTCGGCGCGATTTTTATCAATGCCCGGTTCACCGCGCCCTGGTGCTATCAGTCGCCGAGCGCCGACACGGCGGCACCGTTTCTGGAACCCGGTGCCGAGCGAGTGGTGATTTTCCACCTGATCACCGAAGGCGAGTGTTACGTCGAACTCGGTGATGATCCGCCGCTGCTGCTGTCGGCTGGCGATGTGGTGGTGTTTCCGCAGGGGCATGCCCATCGCATGAGCTCTAAACCCGGACTGCCGCCCGCCACGGGTGCGCGGCTGGACGTCGTGCTGGCGCGGCGTCCACGGCAATTGAGTTATGGCGGGGGCGGCGCGGTCACGCGGTTGGTGTGCGGCTATCTGGCGTGCGATACGCGATTGGCGGGCATGTTGCTGACGGGCCTGCCGGCGGTGGTCCGGGTCAACGTGCGCGGCTCGAATGCCGGGATCTGGCTGGAGTCTTCAGTGCGTTATGCGCTGGCCGAAGCCCGCTCGCCCAGGCCTGGCGGCGAAGGCGTGCTGGCCAAACTGGCCGAGGTGTTGTTCATCGAAGTGCTGCGCCTGTACATGCAAGAACAGGGCGAAGGGCAAACCGGGTGGCTGGCGGGTGTCGGCGACCGGATTGTCGGCGCCGCGTTGAATGCCCTGCACAAAAAGCCCTGTCACGCCTGGACCGTGGATGAACTGGCGCGCACGGCCGGGACGTCAAGATCGGTATTGGCCGAGCGCTTTCAGCAATTGGTGGGGAGCTCGCCCATGCAGTACCTGACGCAATGGCGGATGTTGCTGGCGGCCAACCTGTTACGCAGCAGTAACAGCTCATTGATACGCATCGCCGAAGAGGTGGGTTACCAGACCGATACGGCGTTCAGCCGGGCCTTTCGCCGCGAGTTCGGTACGCCACCCGCTGCGTGGCGGCGTAATCAGGAGAAAAAATCAATGGCCCACGGCGCGGAGCCTGTGGGCCATTGATTTGGAGGATTACGCCGCAGGCGCTTTGGCTTCTTCCAGCAGTTGTTGAATCATCTTCTCCTGCGTCTCGTAGCTGCCTTCACCGAAGTGGGTGTAACGCACCTGACCCTTGGCGTCGATCAGGTAATGCGCCGGCCAGTATTGGTTATCGAATGCACGCCAGATCGTGTAGTTGTTGTCGATCGCCACCGGGTAGGTGATGCCGAGTTTTTTCACCTGATCCTTGACGTTGTCGATGATGCGCTCGAAACCGTATTCCGGAGTGTGCACGCCAATCACTACCAGGCCTTCCTTCTCGTATTTCTTTGCCCAGTCCTTCACATACGGCAGCGTGTGCTGGCAGTTGATGCAGTCGAAGGTCCAGAAATCCACCAGTACCACTTTGCCTTTCAGCGATTCGCGGGTCAGGGCCGGTGAGTTGATCCATTCGACGGCGCCGTTCAGTGAGGGCATCGCGCCTTGGGCGTTGTCCATCGGGTCGGCTTTGACTTTGCTGACAAAGTAATCGACGACCTTCGGCACGTTTTCCAGCACACCTTTCTCCAGGCTGCTGACGCCTTCGGACGATGTACTGGCCAGCAAGGTTTTGTCCGCGCCAGTGGAAATCACCGCGGCGGCAGCCAGCACCGCGACACCGGCACCACGACGCAGCCATCCAGTGACCGGGATCGACGCTTTCAAGCGATTGACCAGGCCGCGACCGGCGAAAATCAATACCCCCAGCGACAACGCACTGCCCAGGCCGTATGCCACCAGCAACAGGCTGGTTTGCGCATTGGCGCCTTGCAGCATGGCGCCGGTGAGGATGACCCCGAGGATCGGCCCGGCGCAGGGTGCCCACAGCAGGCCGGTGGCCACACCGATCATGACCGAACTCAACGGGCCGGAGATTTTGCGCGAATCCGGATCCAGACGGTTGCCCAACGCCACAAACGGACGGGCCAGCCAGTCTCCGACCCGGGCAGAGATCAACGACAAGGCAAACAGCCCCATCACGATCAGGGCCACATGGCGACCGGTGTTGTTGGCCTGCACCACCCACTCGCTGCTGACCACGGCCAGGCTGGAAATCAGGGCGAAGGTCAGGACCATGCCGCCGAGGGTCAGCAGAATGGAGGAACGTGTACGTTTGACCCCGGCGAACAGGAACGGTACGACCGGCAGGATGCAAGGACTGAGGACGGTCAATATGCCGCCCAGGAAAGCGATGAGGAACATGGGATCACCTTTGAAATAAAGAGCGCGGCACACTGAAAATCCCTGTGGGAGCGAGCTTGCTCGCGATGAGGTCAGTACACCCAACATGGATGTCGACTGACACTCAGCCATCGCGAGCAAGCTCGCTCCCACAGTGGGTGGTGGTGGTTGGATAAGTTGTGTCTGGCATCAGGCAGTCTGGCTATCCAGTTGCTGCCCCTGGGGAGTCCGGCTTGCGCCGTTCTCTGCCACCATCTGCCCCTGCGGCGTCCGGCTATAACCGTCCTCGGCCAGAAATGCGGTGGAATCCTTGTGCGCCACTGGCGTCAGCTGGAAGCAGGTGGCGCTGCCACAGCTGCTTTGTTCCACAGCGGCGTTGGCATGGGCGGCGGTGCCGGCGACGGTGAAGGCAATGGCGGTCAAATAGCGGCTTACGTTGTTCATGAGGGTCTTCCTGTTTCGAAGGGGGTGGGCAATGGGTGATCGCAGCAATCAGTTGTCCGAGTTGCAGTTGTCAGCCACTTTTCGGTAGTCAAGAACCTGGGTTTTGTTCTGCGAATCCAGGTAAGTCAGTTGCGCATCCACCACGCCGCAGACCGGGGTCGCGTCTTGTTTCAGCGACACGACCTTTCTGATGTCCAGGTGAGTGCCGTAGGTGTAGGTTTTGGCGGTAACGTCTGCTTCGGCACGGGCCGACAAGGTGCAGATGTTCAGGGCAGCAAACAGGCAAGCGGCGTAGATGGCTTTAGTGTTCATGGCGGTTTCCTCAAGGCTTCAATGGGTAGGTCGTTCAATTGAGCCGAGGCGGTCTGGTGTGCCTCGATGGAACCTATTAGAAGCCTGCGAGGTATCTGGTCTGTGTCGAGAACAGACGCGTATAAATCGGTACGTATCAAAGCCGCCCCCTGATACACAGCGATACAAAACCCCTGAAAAACCGTGTTTTTGCGTCTGCGTGTATCCGCCGCCAAGCCAGATACACTGCAATACAAAGGGCGGCGGGCAAGCGGGCCAAGGCTCGATAGACTGGGCAGCATTCCCCTACTGACAGAGGCAAGGCCCCATGGAACACGTCGATCACATTCTCATCGTCGACGATGACCGCGAGATCCGGGAGCTGGTAGGCAACTACCTGAAGAAGAACGGCCTGCGCACCACCGTGGTCGCCGACGGGCGCCAAATGCGCACCTTCCTCGAAACCACGCCGGTGGACCTGATCGTGCTCGACATCATGATGCCCGGCGACGACGGCCTGATGCTCTGCCGTGAATTGCGCGCCGGCAAACACAAGGCCACGCCGGTGTTGATGCTCACCGCGCGCAACGACGAAACCGACCGCATCATCGGCCTGGAAATGGGCGCCGACGATTACCTGGTCAAACCCTTCGCCGCCCGCGAGTTGCTCGCCCGCATCAACGCCGTGCTGCGCCGCACGCGCATGCTGCCGCCGAACCTGGTGGTGACCGAGAGCGGTCGCCTGCTGGCGTTCGGTCGTTGGCGCCTGGACACCTCGGCCCGGCACCTGCTGGACGAAGACGGCACCATGGTGGCGCTGAGCGGTGCCGAATATCGCCTGCTGCGAGTGTTTCTCGATCACCCGCAGCGGGTGCTCAATCGCGATCAATTGCTGAACCTGACCCAGGGCCGCGACGCCGATCTGTTTGACCGCTCCATCGACTTGCTGGTCAGCCGCTTGCGCCAGCGCTTGCTGGACGATGCCCGCGAACCGGCCTACATCAAAACCGTGCGCAGCGAGGGCTATGTGTTTTCGTTGGCGGTGGAAGTACTCGGGGCGCCCTCATGAACGTCACGATTCGTTGGCCGCGCACCCTCGCCTCACGCCTGTCGTTGATCTTCCTGATTGGCTTGATCCTGGCGCAAGCGCTGTCCTTCGGCGCGCAGTACTACGAGCGTTACGAAACCGCGAAAAACACCATGCTCGGCAATCTGGAGACCGATGTCTCGACGTCCATCGCCATCCTCGACCGCTTGCCCGCCGCGGAACGGGCAAGCTGGTTGCAACAACTGGAGCGGCGCAATTACCGCTATTTGCTGGACGAAGGTTCGCCGGGCACGGCCATGAGTGACACGCCGATTGCGGTGACCTCGATCAAGGACGCCATCGGCAAGGACTACCCAATGACCGTGACCGACATTCCCGGCCCGATCAAACACTTCCAGGTTCATCTGAAACTGGCCGATGGCAGCCCGGTTACCATCGACGTGCGCCCATCGATGGTGCCGCTGTCGCCGTGGCTGCCGTTCGTCCTGCTCGGCCAATTGGCGTTGATGATTGCCTGCACCTGGCTGGCCGTCAGAATCGCCATCCGCCCCCTCACGCGCCTCGCGCAAGCCGTGGACACCCTGGACCCGAACGCCCACCCCGTGCACCTGGACGAAAAAGGCCCGACCGAAGTTGCCCACGCCGCGAAGGCGTTCAATGCCATGCAGGCGCGCATCGCCGCGTACCTCAAAGAACGCATGCAACTGCTGGCAGCCATTTCCCACGACCTGCAAACCCCGATCACCCGCATGAAACTGCGCGCTGAATTCATGGACGACTCCAGCGAGAAAGACAAACTGTGGAACGACCTCGGCGAGATGGAGCATCTGGTACGCGAAGGCGTGGCGTATGCCCGCAGCGTCCATGGTGCCACCGAAGAAAGCCGTCGCACCGACCTGGACTCGTTCCTCGACAGCCTGGTATTCGACTATCAGGACATGGGCAAAGACGTATCGCTGGAAGGCAAAAGTGCCACGGTGATCGACACCCGTCCCCATGCGTTACGTCGAGTGTTGGTGAACCTCACCGACAACGCGCTGAAGTTCGCCGGAGCCGCCGAACTCTGGGTTGAAAGCAAAAACGGCAACCTGTCGGTGAAAGTCATGGATCGCGGGCCGGGCATCTCCGAGGAAGAACTGGCGCACGTGATGGAACCGTTCTACCGCGTCGAAAACTCGCGTAACCGCAGCACCGGCGGGACCGGGCTGGGCCTGGCGATTGCGCAGCAATTGGCGATCGCCATCGGTGGCTCGTTGACGCTGAGCAATCGCGAGGGGGGTGGGTTGTGTGCGGAGCTGAAATTGCCGGCTCGACCTGTCAGTCAGTAAATAAACGCAAGGGCCAGGGAAAGCCTTTATATTGTCGGACGCTGTCGGTCGGCTCGTCCCTGCGGCGCAACTGGCAACGCCTCATCACTAATATGGACATTGGCAAATGGATGACAACAGAAGGCCCATCAAGACGCGCTCGGCGGGTTGGGCGAAACGTATCACCGACCGGCTGGTGAAACGCGACATTTCCCCCAATCAGATTTCCGTCGCCAGCATCGCCTTCGCACTCGCCGGGGCGCTGGCGCTAAATATTGATAACGGCCTCATTGGCTCACTCCTCTGCGCCGTCGGCATTCAACTGCGCCTGCTGTGCAATCTGTTCGACGGCATGGTGGCCATCGAAGGTGGCAAGCAGTCCGACATCGGCAGCCTCTACAACGAATTCCCCGACCGTATTGCCGACAGCCTGCTGATCATCGGGCTCGGGTATGCCATTGGGCACGTCGACCTCGGATGGTTCGCGGCGTTGGCCGCGGCGCTGACGGCTTATGTTCGCGTCTTTGGCGGTTCGCTGGGCCTCAAGCAGACGTTCATGGGCCCCATGGCCAAGCAGCATCGAATGGCGGTGATGACCGCCGGGCTGTTGCTCAATGCAGTCGAAACAACGGTGTATGGCACTCACTACGTGCTGTTGATCGCGCTGCTGATCATTGCTGTCGGATCCGCCGCAACCTGCGTCACGCGAACCTTGGCCATTTCGCGTCAGCTAAAGGGGAATCTCCATGTGGATCAGTAATGCGCTGATTTCCGTACTGCGTTTCCTGATCGGTGTTACGGCCCGCTGGGAAAGCCCGCCGGACCTGACCCGCCAGCGTATCTATTTTGCCAATCACACCAGCCACATGGACACGCTGGCAATTATTGCCGCCCTGCCACCTGAAGCCCGGGTCAATGTGAAACCGGTGGCCGCCGCCGACTACTGGGGCAAGAACCGTTTCCTGCGCTACATCTCGCAGAAAGGCTTGAATGCCGTGTTGATTGAGCGCAACCCGACACCCGGCACCAACGTGCTTGAGCCTATTTTCGACGTGGTGCGGGCCGGACATTCGATCATCATCTTTCCGGAAGGCACGCGTTCCAGCCAGGCATTACCGGGAGAGTTCAAATCCGGCCTGTACCGGCTCGCCGAGGCGTTCCCCGAGGTTGATCTGGTGCCCATCTACCTGGAAAACCTGCACCGCTCCATGCCCAAAGGCAAACACGTGCCGTTGCCCATCATCTGCACGATCCGTATCGGCGACCCGATGCAACGGGTTGCCGATGAGGAAAAACAGGTGTTTCTGCAACGGGCGCGTGACGCCATCGTGAGGTTGTCGGCATGACGCTTGAACAAAAATTCTTGTGGTTCTTTGGCGCCATCGCCTGCTTGCTGGCGGTGGCTTCGATCATCGGCCACGTGCTGGCCAAGCGGGCGAAAACCGAGGGCTCGATCTCGACCATCGAAAACCTCAATCAGCGAGTGAATGCCTGGTGGGGGATGGTGATCATATTCTTCGTCTCCTACCTGCTGGGCGGGAATGCGACGGTCATCCTGTTCGGCTTCATCTCACTGTTTGCGCTCAGGGAGTTCATTACCCTGACGCCGACACGCCCCGGCGACCATAACGCACTGTTTTCAGCGTTTTTCATTTTGATCCCGCTGCAATACGTGCTGATCGGTACGCACTGGTATTCGCTGTTCACACTGCTGATTCCGGTGTACGCCTTCCTGCTGCTGCCGGCGATTGCAGTGCTGAGTCAGGACACCGACAGCTTTCTGGAGCGTGCCGCCAAGATCCAGTGGGGGGTGATGATTTGCATCTACTGCATCAGCCACGCGCCGGCCCTGTTGCTGCTGGATCTGGAAGGCTTCAAAGGACAGAACGCATTGCTGCTGTTCTATCTCGTGTTTGTCGTTCAGTTGAGTGACGTGTTGCAGTACGTGTTCGGCAAGCTCTTTGGCAAACACAAGGTCGCGCCGCTGGTGAGTCCATCGAAAACCGTGGAAGGACTGGTGGGTGGCGGCTTATCGGCAACGCTGATCGGTGGCTGCATGTTCTGGATGACGCCTTTCAGTTTCTGGCAGTCGCTGCTGATGTCGTTGGTGATTGTGGTGATGGGGTTTCTGGGTGGGCTGGTCATGTCGGCGATCAAACGCAGCCTCAGTGCAAAAGACTGGGGGACCATGATCAAAGGACATGGCGGCATGCTGGACCGGATGGATTCGATCTGCTTTGCGGCGCCGATCTTCTTTCACCTGACGCGGTATTTTTTCTCCGCGTAACCCGCACCACCGATGATCGTTCCCACGCTCCGCGTGGGAATGCAGCCCTGGACGCTCCGCGTCCCTGAAGCGGACGCGGAGCGTCCGGTGAGACTTTCCCACGCAGAGCGTGGGAACGATCATGCCAGTCCCAAAACGCCTTCGCCGTGCATCTGGCGCAACAACGCTGCACCACTGGCCATAAACTCCGCCGACCCGGTTGCTCCGGCCTCCAGCGCCAGCCCTTCCAACTGAGCACGCCCCTCCAGTTCAGGAAACTGCTCGATCCGCTGCAACAACCGCCACGCCAACGGGCTCAGCTCCGAAAACTTCACGCTCCAGTCCTCGGCCCGGCGCACCAGCAGCAACGTCGGCTGAACCGGTGTCGTTTCAGGCTGGTAGTCCGGCCCTACCCACTGCACCGGCCAGGCATACGCCAGCGGCCAGGCCAACGCCGAGACCTGTAACGGTCGATCCAGCAACTGCCCGGCATCGCTTGCCGGCAAGGGCTCGGCATCAGACTGCTGCAATGCCATCTCGACCCACTCGTAATGCGCCAGCTCGACCATGAACGGCGGCCATGCGCCCTCGTTCAATGCTGGCGGTTGAGCCGCAATGAACTCGACAAACTCCTGGGCGATCTCGCCGAATTTCGGCGTGCGCGCGCGGTAGTCCCGCAGGAAGATCCGCACCAGTGTGCGCCACTGCTCATCACCGAGAATCTTGATCAGCACTGGAAATGTCCCGCTGAGCAACGTCGACAGGTTGGCGAAAATCAGGTCGCGATACACCTGGGCTCGCGCGGCGTTCATTTCACCGGGTGGCGCGCAGTGATCAGGATCGCGCAGGTAGCGGCCCAGGGTAGTTTGTTGTTCAGAAAGGCTCGGCTTATCCATGGTGAATCCCCTCGGTTTGCAAGCGGCGAATGGTCTGCAACTCCGCGACCAATTCAGAGAATGCCGGGAAGTTGAAGTCCCGCTCCAGCAGTGTCGGTTGCGCGCCGAATCGGCCATACGCCTGCGCCAGCAACGACCAGACCGCCGGTTTCACCGAGGCTCCGTGGGTGTCGATTTTCAAAGTGTCGGACTCATCGAAGTGCCCGGCCACGTGCATGGCCACCACCCGGCCTGAATCGATGCTGGCCAGAAACGACTGCGGATCAAATCCGTGATTGATCGAGTTGACGTACACGTTGTTGACGTCCAGCAGCAGGTCGCAATCGGCCTCGCGCAACACCGCGTTGGTGAATGCCACTTCGTCCATGTCCTGCTGTGGCGCGGCGTAGTAGGAAACGTTTTCCACCGCCAGGCGCCGGCCAAGAATGTCCTGAGCCTGGCGAATCCGCGCCGCCACGTGATGCACGGCTTCTTCGGTAAAGGGCAGCGGCAGCAAGTCGTAAAGGTGACCGTCATCGCTGCAATAGCTCAGGTGTTCGCTGTACAGCGGCACGTTGTATTGATCGAGGAACACCCGCACTTCCTGCAGGAACCCGACATCCAGTGGCGCCGGGCCACCCAATGACAGGGACAAGCCGTGACAAGACAACGGAAATCGCTCGGCCAGGGTGCGAAATGCATGGCCATGGGCACCGCCGATGCCAATCCAGTTTTCCGGCGCGACTTCCAGGAAGTCGAAATCACCGGTACGGGCGGCTTGAAGGTCTTTCATCAGGCCGCGGCGCAGGCCGAGCCCGACGGTGGCCCTGGTTGATGTGGATGAGGTCTGCATGGTGTCGATCTCAATGATTGCCGAAACGGAATCACAGTTAATCGAAGCGCTGTATCGGGGCTGTGTTCGGTTGCGGCAGAAAATCGGGTGGGATGTATCAGCGACGGGTCTGTACACACTTGGGTACAGACCCGTTGTTGGGCGTTATGCCAGGTCGTATTTTTCACGCACCAAGTGGCCGATGCCGATGCGATCCAGCACGGTCATCGGGCACAGGAAGGTCACGCGCACGGTGCCGGGCAAGCGGCTAATGTCGATCGAGCCGGTGATGGTCGCGCGGTTAAGCACTTCGTCATACGGCAGGCCGGTGACCGAAGCGGCGCGCTTCAGACCGTTTTCGACCGCGACGTTGAGGTTCTCGCCGCTGCCGATGAACGTGATCGGGCCACTCTGTTCGATCTCGTGCTGCCCCCAGCGTTCGCCCAGTTCGCGGACTTTCTGCCGCTGTTCGGCTGTCATCGGGCGCGCCATGGGCGGCAGGTCGTCAAGGTTTTGCAGGAGAATCGGCCCTTCCAGCGTCAGGTGCTTGATCACTTCCACCTGCACTTCGGTTTCCCCGGAGCAATCGGTGGCATGCCCGGCGATCTCGCCGTTGCCCTGCTGGGCATGCATGTCGCCCATGTACACGCCGGCGCCCGGCACTTTCACCGGACAGATCAGCACGCAGCCTTCGCGGATCGAATTGGTGTCCATGTGGCCGTCGGTCTTCGCCGCGTGCAGTTCTTCGCGGGTCATGCCGAAACGGTGTGGCGCGTTGATCAGGTACTGGCCGAAATCGGCGCAGTTGTGCGAGTCCGGCAAGTCACGGGACGGCGTGGTGCCAATATTGCCGAGGAACGGGCGCATGTGCGCGGCGACGCCGGGGATGTCGGCGCGGGCCAGCGACAGGATCGAGTGCTGGGCGGCGAAATCCGGCAGTGCCGACATCTCGGAGGCGTTGCCGGCCAGTCGATTGGCAACGTCCTGATTGACGGTCAGGCTGACCTGATTTTGCGCATCAAACACGATCACGTAACCGTGGCTGAAACGAAACGCGCTGACTTCGGCGCCGCAGTTGTTGCAACGAATCGAGTCTTCACCGATGCCTTCGACGTGGCTGGCCGGGTGGTCGGTGCCGCACCTGGAGCAGAATTTGGAGACGAACGGATCGCCGTTGTAGCGCCCCTCGACAAAACTCATGACCCCGGACGACGTCGCCAGCGACGTCACGCGCATGCTTTTGATCTTGATGGCCACCGCATCGCCGACTTCCGCGCCAGCGATGGCCACCGGTTGCGTCACTTCGTGGCCCCCCTCGAAGGCCGGCGTAATCATCGGCCCCCAGCAGCCCGGCGGGGTGCCGGTGATCAGCGTACCGCCGTCGGCCAGCGGCCCGAGCATGGGCTGGCTTGGGCCGATGATGCCTTGGGTGTAATGGTCGACGCGCAAGCGGTCGACAGGCTTGGATTCAGACAGGAGCGTTGTCATTGGGGGTTCCCATAACGGAGTCAGAAGCGAAGACGGCCGCCTGTTGCGACGACCATGAAAAGTGCCCAGGCAGATCCGGGTTTCAGGCGCTGGACGGTCTTCACAGTTCATCGCAAGTTTGTATCCGGGCTGTGTTCGGCAATGGTCGGGAATGAAGTGGAATGTATCGGGACAGCGGTTAGATACAGTGCGATACACAGCACCAATCCCCCAAGGCACCGCCGCTCCCACAAGGGTTCGGTGTCAGGCTGGGAAATGGGGCTTTCGTCGCTGCAGACCACGACGCTCGAGGCCCGGACTAAACTTAATGCACCCAGGACGCGCTTGGCGTCCTGTTCATTCCAACGACCACTGTCCAGGGGCAAATGCCTCGAAAAACAGGCCTCCGGACCGTGATCCTGCTGAAGGAGCACACGTGATGGACGAGGCCAGACTCAATGATTTCATGGGCAAACTGGTAAATGACATGGGCGGCGCGGCGATGCTCGCCAACGTCATCCTCGGCGAGGAACTTGGCCTGTATCGGGCGATGGCCGACAGCCAGCCCATCAGCCCTGAAACACTCGCCGGGAAAACCGGCTGCAACCCCCGACTGGTGCGCGAATGGCTCAGCGCCCACGCAGCCTCCGGCTACATGGAACACCGCGACGGCCAGTTCCGCCTGCCCGAAGAACAGGCCCTGGCGTTGGCCAACGAAGATTCGCCGGTGTATGTGGCCGGCGGTATCGGCGTGGTCGCCTCGTTTTTCCATGACAAGGACAAACTGGTCAAGGCCATGCGCGGCGATGGCGGCCTGCCCTGGGGCGATCACCACCCGTGCATGTTCAGCGGCACCGAACGGTTTTTCCGGCCCGGCTACAAGGCGCACCTGATCAGCGAATGGTTGCCGGCCCTTGAGGGTGTGGTGGCGAAACTGGAGGCTGGGGCGAAAGTCGCGGACATCGGCTGTGGCCATGGCGCCTCGACAGTGATCATGGCCCAGGCGTTTCCGGATTCGCGGTTTGTCGGTTTCGACTATCACGCACCCTCCGTCACCGTCGCCACCCAGCGTGCCGAAGAAGGCGGCGTGGCCGGACGCGCCCGGTTTTTCCAGGGTACGGCCAAGAGTTATCCCGGCGACGACTATGACCTGGTCTGCTACTTCGACTGCCTGCACGACATGGGCGACCCGGTGGGCGCGGCCAAACATGCCTATGAATCGTTGAAACCGGACGGCACGGTGTTGCTGGTCGAGCCGTTCGCCAATGACTCCCTCGACGACAACATCACACCCGTGGGACGCCTGTTCTACGCCGCTTCGACCTTTATCTGCACGCCCAATTCGCTGTCCCAGGAAGTCGGCCTCGGGCTCGGCGCCCAGGCCGGTGAAGCGCGCTTGCGCAAGGTCTTCACCGAGGCCGGGTTCAAGACGTTCCGGCGGGCGACGGAAACACCGTTCAACCTGATTCTGGAGGCGCGTAAATAGCCGTCGATCCGCACCCGGACAGACGAGCTGTCCGGGTGCCCGGTCTGCTACGCTGCAAGCACTCATGGCTCTCTCCGGAGTGTTGAACATGCTCGACAGATTCCTGCGCGAACAACTCGAACAGCTTCGCCAAATGATGGCCGAGCAGCCGTTCGTGGTCCTGACTGGCGCCGGCATCAGCACCCCGTCGGGCATTCCGGACTACCGCGATAACCAGGGCGTGCGACGCGGCCGGCAACCGATGATGTATCAGGAGTTTCTCTCGGCCCCGCAATCGCGTCGACGCTACTGGGCCCGGGCGATGCTCGGTTGGCCGCGCGTACGTCTGGCGCAGCCGAATGTGGCGCACGAGGCGTTGGCCAGTTTGCAAAGCGCGCAGCACATCAGTGGGCTGATCACGCAGAACGTCGACACCTTGCACGACCAGGCCGGCAGTCACGATGTGATTGAGCTGCATGGCAGCCTGCACCGGGTGCTGTGCCTGGATTGTGGCGAACGTAGCGAACGCGATTCCATTCAACGATTGATGGAGGCGCAGAACCCCTACCTGGCGGGTGTCGATGCGGTACAAGCGCCGGATGGCGACACCTTGCTGGACGCCGCGTTTGAGGCTCGGTTTCAAGTACCGCACTGCCCGCATTGCGCAGGCGAGCGAATGAAACCGGATGTGGTGTTTTTTGGCGAGAACGTGGCGCAGGCGACGGCGGCCAAGGCCATGGCGGCGGTTGAAAAGGCAGCGGGGTTGTTGGTGGTCGGGTCGTCGTTGATGGCGTATTCGGCATTTCGGTTGTGTCGGGCGGTGGCGGATCAAGGCAAACCGTTGATTGCGATGAACCTGGGGAAGACTCGGGCAGATGACATTCTGGATCTGAAAATTGAAGGGTCCTGCGAGAAACTCCTGCCCCTGCTGGCCCAAAAACTGTCCACCTGACGAAACCCATACTGATCGTTCCCACGCTCTGCGTGGGAACGATCTTCATCACTGAAGCCCCCCACTCCCACAAGGGGATTGTGATCAGTGCAGGGAGATTTGTTGGCCGAGTCCTTCTTTGAGGATGTCGAACAACGCCTGCGCCGCCGCCGACAGTTCTACCCCTGGCTTGGTCAGCACGCCAATCGCCCGTTCCACCACCGGATCACGCAAGGTAATGCAGTGTGCGCCCAGCTCTTGCATCTGCCCGGCGCACAACGCCGGTACCGCGCTTACGCCCAGGCCGCTGGCGACCATCCGCCCGACGGTCGCCAACTGATGACTTTCAAACTCCACCGGCAATTTCATGCCCCGCGCCTGCAAATGTTCTTCCAGCATCACCCGCACCGTAGAGGGTCGCTGCAAGGTGATGAACGGCTCCTTGAGCAGCGTTTGCCAGTCGATGGCATCGAGCTCGACCAGCGGCGAGTCCTTGGGCACGATGGCCACGAAGCGGTCCATGTACAACGGCGTGAACGCCAACGACGAGCTCTGCGTCGGCTCAAACGCCACGCCCAGCTCCACTTGGCGGTCGCGGACCATTTCCAGCACCTGCTCGTTGATCACGTCATTGACCGTGACGTTGACCTTGGGATACCGCGCACGGAACGTCTTGAGAATCGGCGGCAGCAGGTTGCCGGCAAACGACGGCATGGCAGCCAGCGTCACGCGGCCACGCTGCAGGGTAAAGCGCTGGCGCAGCTCATCCTCGGCGTTGTCCCAGTCAGCAATCAACCGGCGAGCCAGTGGCACCAGCGACTCGCCCTCGGCGGTCAGCGCCACGTTGCGCGTGTTGCGGGTGAACAGGCGCCCGCCCAGCCCGTCTTCCAGCGCCTTGATCGTCAGGCTCAACGCCGATTGCGACAGGTGCAAGCGCTCGCACGCCACGGCAAAACTCAGACTCTGGGCCACAGCCAGGAAGGCGCGGATCTGCTTGACTGTCATGACCGGTGGCTCCAACGTATTACGGGCGATTGATTAGTGAGTTTTATCTATCAATCAACCTTAAAAATCAACTTAACAAATGAATGCAGTGACGCGACACTTCATCGCATACGGCTAGCCAGCCGCCCACAAAGAATAAAAGAGGTGCATATGGCAGGTTTCGACAAGCGCGTGAGTTCCTACGAGGAAGCCATGGCCGGTCTTGAAGACGGCATGACCGTGATCGCTGGCGGCTTCGGCCTGTGCGGGATCCCGGAAAACCTGATCAACGAGATCAAGCGCAAAGGCACTCGCGACCTCACGGTGGTTTCCAACAACTGCGGCGTGGACGGTTTCGGCCTCGGCGTGCTGCTGGAAGACCGGCAGATCAGCAAAGTTGTGGCCTCGTACGTGGGCGAGAACAAGATGTTCGAAGAGCAGCTGCTCAGCGGCGCCATCGAAGTGGTCCTGACCCCGCAAGGCACCCTCGCCGAAAAAATGCGCGCTGGCGGCGCCGGCATCCCGGCCTTCTTCACCGCCACTGGCGTCGGCACTCCGGTCGCTGATGGCAAGGAAGTGCGCGAATTCCATGGCCGCCAGTACCTGATGGAAGAATCCATCACCGGCGACTTCGCCATCGTCAAAGGCTGGAAAGCCGACCATTTCGGTAACGTGATCTATCGCCACACCGCCCAGAACTTCAACCCGCTGGCCGCCACCGCCGGCAAGATCACCGTGGTTGAAGTCGAAGAAATCGTTGAACCCGGCGAGCTGGACCCGGCGCAGATCCACACCCCAGGCATCTACGTCGACCGGGTCATTTGCGGCACGTTCGAGAAGCGCATCGAACAGCGCACCGTGCGTAAGTGATCCCCTGCCCCCGGACCGAATGAAGGAATAACAACAATGGCACTTTCCCGCGAACAAATGGCTCAACGCGTCGCCCGCGAAATGCAGGACGGCTTTTACGTGAACCTGGGCATCGGCATCCCGACCCTGGTTGCCAACTACATCCCCGAAGGCATGGAAGTCATGCTGCAGTCGGAAAACGGCTTGCTCGGCATGGGTCCTTTTCCTACTGAAGAAACCATCGATGCCGACATGATCAACGCCGGCAAACAAACCGTGACCGCACGTACCGGCGCTTCGATCTTTTCGTCGGCCGAGTCCTTCGCAATGATCCGCGGTGGCCATGTCGACCTGACCGTGCTGGGCGCCTTTGAAGTAGACGTACAAGGCAACATTGCCTCGTGGATGATCCCGGGCAAGCTGGTCAAGGGCATGGGCGGCGCCATGGACCTGGTCGCCGGCGCAGACAACATCATCGTCATCATGACCCACGCGTCCAAGGATGGTGAGTCCAAGCTGCTGGACCATTGCAGCCTGCCGCTGACCGGCGCCGGTTGCATCAAGCGCGTGCTGACTGACCTGGCGTATCTGGAAATCGAAAACGGCGCGTTCATTCTCAAAGAACGTGCGCCGGGCGTCAGCGTCGAGGAGATCGTTGCCAAGACGGCGGGTAAACTGATTGTTCCCGATCACGTCCCGGAAATGCAGTTCGCTGCCCAGTGAGGAATCCTTCCATGCAAGACGTCGTAATTGTTGCCGCCACCCGCACTGCCATCGGCAGCTTCCAGGGTTCCCTGGCTGGCGTATCCGCGGTTGACCTCGGTGCGGCGGTGATCCGTCAGTTGCTGGCGCAAACCGGCCTAAACCCGGCGGAAGTCGATGAAGTGATCATGGGCCAGGTCCTGACCGCCGGTGCCGGGCAAAACCCTGCGCGCCAGTCCGCGATCAAGGCCGGCCTGCCGTTCACCGTACCGGCCATGACCCTGAACAAGGTCTGCGGCTCGGGCCTCAAGGCCTTGCACCTGGCGACCCAGGCGATTCGCTGCGGCGATGCCGAGGTGATCATTGCCGGCGGCCAGGAAAACATGAGCCTGTCCAACTACGTGATGCCGGGCGCTCGCACTGGCTTGCGCATGGGTCACGCGCAAATCGTCGACACCATGATCAGCGACGGCTTGTGGGATGCGTTCAACGATTACCACATGGGCATCACTGCTGAAAACCTGGCTGAAAAGTACAACCTGACCCGCGAGCAGCAGGACGCTTTTGCCGCCGCCTCCCAGCAAAAAGCCACGGCAGCCATTGAAGCCGGGCGTTTTGCCGATGAGATCACGCCGATCCTGATTCCTCAGCGCAAGGGCGACCCACTGTCCTTCGCCACCGACGAGCAGCCACGCGCCGGTACCACCGCTGAAGCGCTGGGCAAGCTGAAAGCAGCGTTCAAAAAGGACGGTTCGGTGACGGCTGGCAACGCTTCGTCGCTGAACGACGGTGCTGCTGCCGTGATCCTGATGAGCGCCGACAAAGCCAAGGCCCTTGGCCTGCCGGTGCTGGCGAAAATCGCCGCTTATGCCAACGCTGGCGTAGACCCGTCGATCATGGGCATCGGCCCGGTGTCCGCCACCCGTCGTTGCCTGAGCAAGGCCGGCTGGTCCATCGACCAACTGGACCTGATCGAAGCCAACGAAGCGTTCGCCGCACAATCGCTGGCGGTGGCCAAGGAACTGGAATGGGACTTGAACAAAGTCAACGTCAATGGCGGCGCCATCGCGCTGGGTCACCCGATCGGTGCATCGGGCTGCCGCGTGCTGGTGACCTTGCTGCATGAAATGATCAAGCGTGACGCCAAGAAAGGCCTCGCCACCTTGTGCATCGGCGGTGGTCAGGGCGTGGCCTTGGCAATCGAACGGGCCTAAAGCGTTCAACAGACTGCGCGGGGACCCACGAAGATCCGTCGCAGTCTGGTAACACCCCCGGTGCGATTCACCTCGCACCGGGTTCTACCGCATACCTTGTAGCAGCTGGCACATAACCTTGTGTAGCAGCTGGCGAAGCCTGCGTCCGGCTGCGAAGCAGTCGTAAAGTCAGGCAATGCGGTGCATCAGGAAGACCGAGTGCTCGGGTTTTAAGACTGCTTCGCAGCCGGACGCAGGCTACGCCAGCTGCTACAGATCGTGCGCTCAGTCAAACTTCACCAGGTTCAGTGCTGGCAACGGCCCGCCTGGAAACTGCACCAGCCGCGCACCGATGCTCAACGCCCCGAGATCGATGCCGAAGAATCCCAACCGATCGATCAGCGCCGCCACCCGGGCTTTGGCCTCGACATCATCCCCCGACATGAACAGCACTCTGCGACCACCCTCCGCGCCTGGGTCGCTTTCAAGCAACCGCGCCTGAAGGTGATTGAACGCCTTCACCACCCGCGCCCCCGGTACCCATTCGGCAAACACTTCGCTGGACATGCGTCCGTGCAAGTCCACAGCCTTGAACGATGGCGCCTCAATCGAGTTGTTGGCATCGATCACGATCCGCCCGCCGAAATCCGACAGCCCCGCCAACGCCGCTGGCAATTTCGACCAGTTCACCGCCACCAGTACGATGGGTTGGGCGGCGGCTTCTTCACGGGTGCCGGCACGCGCCGTCGGCCCCAGCTCTGCCACCAGTGACGCGAGGGTTTGCGGCCCGCGACTGTTGGCGATAACTACTTCAATGCCTTTGCGCGACAGGGCTCTGGCAAATGCTGCGCCGATGGCCCCAGCGCCAATGATTCCGATAGTGCTCATGGTGTATTCCTCTCAAGTGATTAACGGTGGGATGAATACTGCCCTTGCCATTAGCGCGTGATTAGCCGGTAATGCCTTGAATCATCTTCAAGCATTGCTATCAGGCAACCGACATGGAAACCCTTGCCAACCTCGAGTGCTTTGCCCGCAGCGCCGAAACCGGCAGTTTTTCGGCAGCCGCGCGATTGCTGGCCCTGACACCGGCAGCCGTCAGCCGCAACGTGGCGATGCTTGAACGCAACCTCGGTGTGCGGCTGTTCCAACGCTCGACCCGCAAGCTCTCACTGACCGAGGCCGGCGAGCGTTTTCTGGCGAGCATCGGCGGCAATCTTGAGGCGTTGCAGGCGGCAATCAGCGCGGTAAACAGTGATCGGGGTGAGCCCGCCGGGGTGCTTAAAGTCAGCCTCGCACCGACCTTTGGCATCGGTCATATCTTGCCGCTGTTGCCAGCATTCCTTGAGCAATACCCATTGATCCGACCGGAATGGCACTTCGAAAACCGCCCCGTGGATCTGATTGCCGAAGGCTATGACGCGGCCATCGGTGGCGGCTTCGAATTGACGCCCGGTGTGGTGTCGCGGACGTTGGCGTCGGCGCACGTGGTGGCGGTTGCTTCCCCGGCCTATCTGGCCGTGCACCCGGAGCCCGCGCATCCGGCGGACTTGTCCAGGCACAGCGGCATCGTGATGCGCGGCAGCCGCACCGGGCGGATTCGTCATTGGGTGATGCAGGACGGTGCGGGCCGTGAAGCGTCGGCGGATCTGAGTGAAAACATCGTGCTCAATGACCCGGCGGCCATGCGCGAAGCCGCGATACTCGGTCTGGGTGTGACGCTGCTGGTGTTGCCGGACGTGATCGCCAACCTCCAGCGCGGCGAACTGGTGCGCTTGCTGCCCCACTGGCACGCGGACGCGGGGCCGATTTCGCTGTATTACCCGAGCCGAACGCTGATGCCGGCCAAGACCCGAGTGTTTATTGATTTTGTGGTAGGCGCATTCCAGAAATAATCCACGCTGATCATTCCCACGCTCTGCGTGGGAATGCAGCCCGGGACGCTCCGCGTCCCATCCAGAGCCGAACGCGGAGCGTCCGTTGAGGTATTCCCACGCAGAGCGTGGGAACGATCAGCGTCAGGCCAGAAACTGGAAGATCAACCAGCTATTCGCCCCACTGATCACCGCAAACAGCCCCCACACCAACACCCGCGTCGGCCACCGATTCACAAACGGCCCCATCAATTTGTGATCACTGGTCATGCGAATCAGCGGGTACAACGCAAATGGCAATTGCAAACTCAACACCACCTGGCTCAACACCAGCAGCTTGCCGATCGCATCATCCCCCATCAGCCAGACCCCGATGAACGCCGGGATCAACGCCAGCCCACGGGTGATCAAGCGTCGTTGCCAGCACGGAATCCGCAGGTTCAGAAAGCCTTCCATGATCACCTGCCCGGCGATGGTCCCGGTAAAGGTCGAACTCTGCCCCGATGCCAGCAACGCCACGCCGAACAGTACACTGGCCATCGCCCCGCCGACCAACGGGTCCAGCAGGTGATAGGCATCCTGAATGTCCACGACATCGGTATGCCCGGTCTTGTGGAATGCGGCCGCCGCGAGAATCAGGATCGCCGCGTTGACCAGCAACGCCAACGCCAGCGAGCCGATGGTGTCGATGCGCGCCAGTTTCACCGCATCCTGCTTGCTGGCCAGGTCCTTGCCAATCAACCGGGTTTGTACGATGGATGTGTGCAAATACAGGTTATGCGGCATCACCGTGGCCCCGAGAATACCGATCGCCAAATACAGCGGCGCGGCCTCGCTGATGGCGGACAGTGACGGTGTGAACCCTCGGGCGACTTCCGGCCAGTAGGGTTTGATCAGCAACAGTTCGACAAAAAAACACACGCCGATGGTGCTCACCAGCACCAGCATGATCGCTTCCAGTCGACGGAAACCACGGTTTTGCAGGGCCAGCACCAGCAGCGTGTCGAACGCGGTCAGTGCGATGCCAAACGTCAGCGAACACCCCAGCAACAGATGGAACGCCAGCGCGCAGCCGAGCACTTCAGCGAGGTCGGTGGCGATGATAGAGATTTCCGCCAACACCCATTGAGTTCGCGCAGTACGGGTGCTGTAGCGCTCACGGGACAACTGCGCCAGGTCGCGCCCGGTGGCAATGCCCAGCCGCGAACACAAACACTGCACCGCCATCCCGGCCAGGCTCGCCAGCAGCACCACAAACAACAGGCTGTAACCAAACCGCGAACCGGCTTCGATGGCGGTCGCCCAATTGCCGGGGTCCATGTAACCGATGGACACCAGCAAGCCTGGGCCGGCAAAGCGCAACACACGTTTGAAGAATGACGCACGAGGGTCGACCGGGACGGAGCCCGCCACCTCTGGCGGGCAAAACGGCGCAGTAGCGGTTTTCGGCAAACTGAATTTCACACGATGATCCATCAACAGGTGGTAAGGCGCGGGGTCGCGCGCAGATCATCGCAAACTTTACGGGACAACGCCCAGCAACTGCTGGCGCAACTCGGGATTGCTCGTGTGCGGGTCGAACCAGATCGCGAAAAACGCCCGGGCGAATTGCGGGTCGTTCACTTCACGCAACAATTGCTGACCGACAAAAAAACGCGCGCCCTGCCCTGGCAGATAGACGCCGGTCAATCGCGTGCCGGGCTGCACATCGATGAACGACTGCTGCATCAGTGCCTGCCACGCCGCCAACTGCTCGGCACTGACCGTATCGCCGCAGACTCGCTTGATTTCCTTGACGGTCGCTTGCACCAACTGCTCGCGGGAGATCGAGCGCTGGTAAATCAGCTCAAGGGCAAACGGCTTATCACTGGAGAACGGTCGCTCCACGCTCCAGAGCCGCGCACTGTAGACGTCAAAACCGTACTTGCGAAACTCGCCGCTGCCAATGAGCTGCGCACCGGGTAACGCCTCCTGCCAATTAGCCAGCGCCTGGCAACCGAGCAGTGCCAGCAGCCAAAGACCATGGCGCAGTGATGATTGTTGGCGGTTCATGCTGAGCTCGCCCCCCTCGAGGAATGCCTTGATAAAACGTATGTGTAAAAGCGGGTTTCGTACAATTTTCGGTGCTCTTATTTTTGTATACAAAATCACCCTATCCGTAGCGCAATCTACTGCATGCAATGTTACCGTTGCCACCTCACCCTGATCGGAGATGTGCGCGTGTTGATCCTCAAACTGCTGGTGATCCCGGGATTTCTGCTGCTGATTTCACTGGCCGGTAAACGCTGGGGGCCAAGCGTGGCCGGTTGGCTGTCGGGATTGCCGGTGGTGGTCGGGCCCATTCTGCTGTTCCTCGCCCTCGAACAAGGTGAAGCGTTCGCCGCGCAATCGGCCACGGCGGCGTTGTCGGCGATGTTCGCGATGATTGCCTTCTGCGTGACCTATGCCCAGGTCGCCCAACGGACCGGATGGCCGTTGGCGTTGACGGTTTCACTGTCAGTCTGGATGGGGGTGGCGATGGTACTGGCGCTGATCCCTGCGTCCCTGCTGTTCTCCGTGTGCGCCGCCGCGACCGCGCTGCTCGCCGCACCGTACCTGTTCCCGACCGTGAAGCCCTTGACCAGCGGCCCGGCACCCAAGTCCGACAAACTGATCCTGCGGATGATTGCCGGCGCCCTGCTCACCTTGATCGTCACCTTCCTGGCCAGCACCGTCGGTGACCGCTGGAGCGGCCTGCTCGCGGTTTTCCCGGTATTGGGCAGCGTGATGGCGGTGTTTTCCCAGCAAACCCGAGGCCCGGCGTTCACAGCGGCGTTGCTGCGAGCGACGGCCACGGGCATGTATTCGTTCGCGGCGTTTTGCCTGGTGTTGTCGTTGGCGTTGCCGCACATGGGGCTCAACGCTTTTGTGCTGGGCGTTGCCGTGTCGGTCGCCATGCTGGCCGTGACCAAACGCTTGCTGGCGCGGCCGGTCGGCGCGACGTCGGGCGCTGGACGAACAGCGATCAAGGACTAAGCTCCAACGAGTCATCGGGCAAGGATGTTGCCCGCCCCTATGCGCTGAAGGAACAGACATGACTCAGTCTCGCGTGCGCAATGCCGGACCGGCGACGGCCGTCGGCGTGATTGCGATCTTCCTCTGGTCTTGTCTTGCGCTGCTGACCACCCTGACCGAAGGCATTCCACCCTTTGAACTGCTGACCCTGAGTTTCGGCGTCGCGTTTGCCGCGAGCCTGATCATTCTGGGGCGCCGCGGGGTGGCCGGTTTCAATAGCTGGCGCCAACCCTGGGCGGTATGGGCCTCTGGCTTCGTCGGGATTTTCGTTTATCACGCGCTGTATTTTTTTGCGCTCAAGGTCGCACCGGCGGCCGAAGCCAGCCTGATCAACTACCTGTGGCCGCTGTTGCTGGTGCTGCTGTCGGCGTTCGCCGCCGGAGAAAAGCTGCACAAGCGCCAAGTGCTCGGCGCCTTGCTGGGCCTGGCGGGCACGGCGTTCATCATGCAGCAACGCGCGACGCACACCGCTGGCGCAATGCCCTTGGCCGGGTATCTGGCGGCGTTCGGTTGTGCGTTGATCTGGGCTGGATACTCGGTGTTCAACCGCCGCTTCAGTGAAGTCCCGAGCAGCATTATCGGCGGCATCTGTGGCATGTCCGCGGCTGCGGGGCTGGTTTGTCACCTGGCCTTCGAAACCACCGTGAGGCCCGACTCGGCGCAATGGGTCGCCATTATTGTCCTCGGCCTGGGACCGGCAGGCCTGGCGTTTTTTGCCTGGGACCACGCCACCAAACACGGCCACCTGGCGACGCTGGGGGCCTTGTCCTATCTGGCGCCATTGATGTCGACCCTGCTGCTGATCGTCGTTGGCCATGGTTATGCCGGGCCGACCCTGATCATTCCGGCGCTGCTGATTATTGCCGGGGCGGTGATTGCCACGTGGCAAGCCACCGACAAAAGCCCTGCAACACGTTCGATCACTTCGCACGAGTAGAGCAACAACCTCGCACGTCAATCGAACAGGTTTCCCGCAACATCAACCTCAGTTCACCCCCCATCACTGACTGAGGCCTACACCATGAAATTCTTTTTCCACCCTTCGCCTAACCCGATGAAAGTGGCCCTGCTGCTCGAAGAGTTGCAAACGCCTTATGAATTGATCGGCGTCGACACCTTCAAAGGCGAACAACACCTGCCAGCCTTTTTGGCGATCAACCCGAACGCCAAGGTGCCCGCACTGGTTGACGGCGACGCCACTGTATTCGACTCCCAGGCGATCCTGTTGCACCTGGCGCAAAAACATCAACGCTTCCTGCCGACCACCGCGGCCGGCAATGCCGAACTGCTGTCGTGGCTGATGTTCATCGCGACCGGCCTGTCGCCATTCTCGGGGCAAGCCGTGCACTTCCTGCACCACGCCCCCGAAGACCTGCCTTATGCCAAGAACCGCTACTTGAAAGAAGTCGAGCGTCACTACCGCGTACTCGACCAGCGTCTGGCCGATCATCAATACCTGGCCGGCGACACTTACAGCATCGCCGACATGGCGCTCTGGGGTTGGGCCAATTACGCACCGTACATCCTTGGCGAGAACGGCCTGGCGGCATACCCGAACGTCAAGCGCCTGTTCGATGAAATCAGTGCCCGCCCGGCCGCGCAGCGAGCCCACGGCCTGAAAGAAAAACTGGTATTGAAGGCTGAGTTCGACGAAGAAACCCGTCGCAACCTGTTCCCGCAGAACCAGGCTTAATCCACCAATTACGGCATTCGAGGGTGATGAAATGAGTGATCACGTCGCGTTTATCGTTTACCTGCCGGCCAAACCCGAACGGTTCACCGAAACCAAAGAGCGGCTGCTGGACGTGGTGCACCAGATGTCCGCCGAGCCAGACTTCGTCAACACCTGGGTCCACCAGTTGCAGGACGAACCGAACACCCTGGTGCTCTACGAAACCTGGAACTGCAGCAAGGAAGACTTCATCGCGCGTCACCTGAGCAAACCGTATCGCCAGGAATACGAAAAGCTATTGCCGGACTTGTTGGCCAAGGAGCGTCGGATCGAGTTTCTGGAAGTGATCCGCAGCTATCCGTCGCGCCGCGAGGTGTAAACCGACACCGCGCTGGAATGCTTTACAACGTCCATGGGATGATCGCCGTCAAAGCGCGATCATCCCTGGAGTTTTTGCATGTCACTGTTGAGTAAAAAAACCGCTGTCCTGTTGCTGACCGCGGTTGCCAGTCTGGGCGCGTTGCATGCACAGGCGGCCAAGGCCCCTGCCAGCAATAACGAGCCGGCTCAGAAAGTCTCGATGCTGGGCGGCAAGTTCACCTTCACCCTGCCCAAAGGCTTTACCGCCAACACCCTGCCGTCCAGCCCGACCGGCGCGAGCGGCACCATGTACACCAACGAAACCACCAAAACCGTGGTGATCACCGCTGAAAACAACCTGCCGAAAGACGTCAGCGTCACCGACAACGACGGTGCGTTTCTCGACGGTACGGTCGCCGATTTCGACGCATCACAACGCAACGCCCTGCCGGACTTCAACAAGCTCAGCGAAAAAAGCCTGACGCAAAGAGGTACCGGGCTGGGGCTTCGCCAGGTTGACAGCACGGCCACACAGGGCGGTGGCATGACCCTCAACACCACACTGATGGCCGCGTCCGGCAACCGCATGGCCGTGGTTCAGGTCATTTCCCGTCCGGGCGACATGGCCGCGCATGAGACGTTGATCAAACAGATCGTCAGCAAGTAAGCGTCAAGGGTTGAGGCGCTGCAACCAGGCGTTCAAATCCTCGATCTCGGTTGCACTGATGGTGTGGCCGAGCCCTTCGTAGGCATGAAACTCGGGCTTGAGTGAGAGTTTCTGCAACAGGCTCTCGGCGTCAGTGCCATCCTTGTACGGCAGGATGTCATCCTCAGTGCCATGAGTAATGAAAATGGCCAGTTTCTGGAGTTTTTCATCGGGTTTCAGTTCGGATTCGAGCACCGGCAAAATCCGTCCGCTCAACGCCGCAATCCCGCCGACTGCTTCGGGATGACGCAACCCCACCTCGTAAGACATGATCGCGCCCTGGCTAAAACCCACCAGGTACACCTTCTGCGGTTCGGTGTGATATTTTTTTGCGGCGCGTGCGATGAAATCCAGCAGGATCTGGCCGGCGGTTTTCAAGTCGTCGGTATGGCCGTTATAAGCGCCCTCGCCCTTCTGGCGAAACCACTGGTAACTGCCCTCTTCCAACGTCATTGGCGCACGCACCGACAGGTAAGTGTAGGTGGCAGGCAGATCATCCTTGATGCCGAACAGGTCCTGCTCGTTACTGCCGTAACCGTGGATGAAAATCACCAGTGGCTGATGGCTTGAATCCGCGGTGGTCTGTTCCTGGTAGTTGAGCGGCAGATCGGTTTGCAGCGTGGTTTGTGCATGGACCGTGGCGGATGCCAGCAGCGCCAACAGGGCGAGAAATTTCAACATAAGCCTACCTCCAGAGGGTGCAGGGTTTCCGGGGTAAGCGTAGCACTGCGGCCACCTGATAGATCAGGTGTTGCTGATGGCCCCATCGCGGGCAAGCCCGGCTCCCACAGATGTCTTTGTTGCAACACAAAGGTGTGTACAACACCCATCCTCGGTAGGAGCCGAGCTTGCTCGCGATGAGGCCCTCAAGAACAACGAAAGACTTCAGTCGTTGATCAGTTTCCCAACCCGAATCGGTTCCCGTCCCGCCACTTTCGCCTGCCACGTGCCCGGCTGGGTATAGCGCCCGCGATCAATCGCAAACAACACACCGCTGGTTCCGGCATGCACCGTCGTGACCTTGTCTTGCAGTGGATCAACCACTTCAAACAGGGCATCGCCCTGCGCCACCCACTCACCGGCCTCGCGCAGGAAACTGACCACCCCGTGATGCGGCGCAAACAGGTATTGGGTGCCCTCGAACGGCATGCCTTCACAGCACTCGTCCGGTGCTGCCGGCCATTCGCCTTTGATGAAGCCCTGCTCGGCGAGGAAACCCAAGATGGCCTCGCAATTGGCTTGAGCCTGATCGACGCGGGTGTCGCCCATGCTGCCCAGCTCCAGCGTGGTCGCCAGATTGGCCGGTGGAATCGCCGCCTCAGGAAACGCTCGCGCCAGGCGCAACCACGGCGACGAACACGATTCATCGAACGAGCTGCCGCCGGAATCTTCACACAACAATGCCACGCCGGCCTTCAACCGTGCCGCCAGGGATTGCCACTGCGGCCAGTGCTGCGGCAACGCATAAATATGAATCGCCGCATCGAAATCGCAATGCAGATCGAGGGTGATGTCGGCATCGCACGCATGGCGCAATAGCAAGCGATGCATGGCTTCCAGCTGCGAGGCGGGTGCTGGCAAACCGTCGAGCACCTGGCCCATGGCCTGGCGGATCAGCGCGATGTTGGCCTGCGCATCGTTGCCCAACCGGTCGCCGATCAGCTCAGCCACGGGTGCGCCGAGTTCCACGAACGAACGGTTGAAATTTTTACCGCTGCCCAGTTCAAAACGGCCCATATGGCTGCCTTGCAGGTGCTGGTCCAGACCAATCGGATTGGCCACCGGCACCAGTTCGATCACGCCCTGCAACTGCCCCTGGGTTTCGAGTTCGGCCAGGCGCTTTTTCAGCTCCCATGCCGTACGCATGCCTGGCAGTTCATCCGCATGCAGGCTGGCCTGGATGTAGACCTTGCGCGTGCCCGCGCCGTAACGAAACACGCTGAGGGTACGTTCGGTGCCCAGGTGGCTCCAGGGCAGTGAATGGTCAATGCGTTGCATGGTGAACTCCTGATGCCTGAACGGTGAGATCCCCTGTGGGAGCGAGCTTGCTCGCGATAGC
>NZ_JBFUBK010000061.1:0-39112 GCF_056405815.1 Pseudomonas sp. P1_F1_2
CTGATTTTACGACTGCTTCGCAGCCGGACGCAGCCTCGCAAGCTCGACAGCTGCTACAAGCCGAACGCAAGCTCGACAGCTGCTACAAGCCGAACTAGCTGCTACAGGGTTAACCCAGCGGGACCAGACGTTCCAACGCCTCAGCCACGCCGAACCCATACGCCGGATCTGCCTTGGTGCAGTTCTCGATATGGCGCTGACGAATCGCCCGTGGCACGCCATTCATGGCCCGCGCGGTGTTGTCAAACAGCAACTGCTTGCGCACCGGGTCCAGCAACCGGAACAGGTTCCCCGGTTGCTCGTAGTGGTCATTTTCCAGCCGATGGTCATAGTGCTGGGCGAAGCCTTCCACTGGCAGCGGCGGATCGGCCAGCTCTGGCGAATCCTGCCACTCGCCCACGCTGTTGGGGAAGTAACTGGCAGTGCCACCGAGGTTGCCATCGGTGCGCATGGCGCCGTCGCGGTGGTAGCTGTTCGCCGGGGAGCGCGGTGCGTTGACCGGGATGTGATTGAAATTCACACCGAGGCGATAGCGTTGGGCATCACCATAGGAAAACAGCCGCGCCTGGAGCATGCGGTCGGGCGAAAAACTCACGCCCGGCACCACGTTGGCTGGCGAAAACGCCGCTTGTTCGATTTCGGCGAAGTGGTTCTCGGCGTTGCGATTGAGCTCCATGATGCCGACCTCGATCAGCGGAAACTCGCCGTGAGGCCACACCTTGGTCAGGTCGAACGGGTTGTGCCGGTACGTGTTGGCCTGCTCTTCTTCCATCACCTGGATGCACAGTTTCCAGCGCGGAAAATTGCCCTGTTCGATGACTTCATACAGGTCGCGCAGATTGCTTTCGCGGTCCCTGCCGACCACCGCTTGCGCCTCGGCATCCGAGAGGTTCTCGATGCCTTGCTGACAGACAAAATGAAACTTCACCCACACCCGTTTGTTGTCGCGGTTGATCAGGCTGAAGGTGTGACTGCCAAAGCCGTGCATATGGCGAAAGCTGGTGGGAATCCCGCGATCACTCATCACGATGGTCACCTGGTGCAGCGCCTCGGGCAGCAGGCTCCAGAAATCCCAGTTGCTGGTGGCGTTACGCAAGCCGGTACGCGGATCGCGCTTGACCACATGATTAAGGTCCGCAAAACGCAGCGGATCGCGGAAGAAGAACACCGGCGTGTTGTTGCCGACGATGTCCCAGTTGCCTTCGTCGGTGTAGAACTTCACCGCAAAACCCCGGATGTCACGCTCGGCATCCGCTGCGCCGCGCTCGCCGGCCACCGAGGAAAAACGCACGAACAGCGGTGTTTGCTTGCCCACGGCACTGAAGATACTGGCCTTGGTGTAGTCACTGATGTCATGGGTGACGGTAAATGTGCCGTAGGCGCCAGCGCCCTTGGCATGCATGCGGCGTTCGGGGATGACCTCGCGGTCGAAGTGGGCGAGTTTTTCCAACAACCAGATGTCTTGCAGGAGTACCGGGCCGCGGGGGCCGGCGGTCTGGATATTAAGGTTATTGACCACCGGGGCGCCGGTGGCGTTGGTCAGCTTTTTCATGATCATGTACTCGATGGATTGCTGCTCATCAGGAGCGAAAACCGGCGCGGATCTACGCCCGCGCCGGGGACATCAACCCTTGAGAAACGCCAACAAATCAGTGTTGAGCTGATCCTTGTGGGTATCCGTCAAGCCATGGGGGGCGCCCGGGTAGACCTTGAGCGTAGATCCCTTGACCAGTTTTGCCGAGGCAATGCCCGCCGCTTCAATCGGCACCACCTGGTCCGCATCGCCGTGCACCACCAGGGTCGGCACGTCGAATTTCTTCAGGTCTTCGGTGAAGTCGGTTTCGGAAAAAGCCTTGATGCAGTCGTAGGCGTTCTTGTGGCCGGAGGTCATGCCTTGCATCCAGAACCAGTCGATCATGCCCTGTGACGGCTTCGCGCCTGGTTTGTTGAAACCGAAGAACGGGCCGCTGGCGAGGTCGATGTACAGCTGCGAACGGTCGACCAGCGATGCCTGGCGAATGCCGTCAAACACCTCGATCGGCAGGCCACCGGGGTTGGCTTCGGTCTTGAGCATCAGCGGCGGCACCGAAGAAATCAGCCCGGCCTTGGCCACCCGGCCCGTTCCGTGGCGACCGATGTAGCGCGCCACTTCACCACCCCCGGTGGAGAAACCGAACAGCACGGCGTTTTGCAGGTCCAGCAACTCGATCAATTGCGCCAGGTCGTCGGCGTAGGTGTCCATGTCGTTGCCGGTCCACGGCTGGCTGGAGCGCCCGTGACCACGGCGGTCATGGGCGATGACCCGGTAACCTTTGGAGGCCAGGAACAACATCTGCGACTCCCAACTGTCAGCGTTCAACGGCCAGCCGTGGCTGAAGACGATGGGCTGACCGGTGCCCCAATCCTTGTAATAAATCTCGGTGCCGTCTCGAGTGATGAACGTGCTCATGCGATTGCTCCTTGGTGAGTGTCGGGGTGTATCAAAGCGGTGAGGAATTCATGCGTGCGGCCAGCCGTGCAACGCGCTCGCCCAGGTGCGCGGCGGTGCAGCGATCTTCGGGCGGCGGGGCCAGCTCGGGAGGTTGTTCGACATTCGACTGGGACATGGCCCCCAGCGAGCTGCCCAGGCGATTCATCTGCCCATCGAACACGCCGGTGCCGGAGCGCGCCGGCAGCAGGTCGAGACCGACCCAGATCATTGAGTGCTGGGCGGCGAATACCGCCATCTGCAGCAAGGTGTTGAGTTTGTCGCCGCACAGGCTGCCGGAGTTGGTGAACCCGGCGGCCAGTTTGTCGCGCCAGGGTTGGGCCAGGTAAAACGCCGCGGTGGCCTCCATGAACCCTTTGAACGGCGCCGAAGCGCTGCCCATGTAAGTCGGAGCGCCGAAGATGATGGCGTCGGCATGGTGCAGTTGATCCCAGTGGTCTTGCACTTCCTCGACCGGGATCAACTGGCAGGTGCTGCCCAGGTGGCGCTCCACTCCTTGGGCGACGGCATGCGCCATGACGCGGGTGTGCCCGTAGCCGCTGTGATAGACCACCACTACGTTGCTCATTCCGGCGTCCTTATGACAAATTGAATCCTTGAAGGCGCTGTAGCCGCTGTCGAGTGAAACGAGTCGGGGCGGACACCCCGCAGTCACTCGCGCCGCGCATTGCGTTGCCGCGAAAACCTGAGGAATATGCTCGGAAACCGCGTACTAGACGGATGCAGGCAGGAGTGACCCGTTGACCCTTTCCCCTGAACAGGTTGTGCATTTCGGCCCTTACCGGATCTATCCCGGACAACGTCTGGTGATGGAGGCCGACCAGCCTTTGCGCCTGGGCAAGCGTGCCATGGACATTCTGTTGATCCTGCTGGAGCACGCCGGGAATGTGGTCAGCAAGCAGCAATTGATCGCGGCGGTCTGGCCCAGAAGCGTGGTGGAAGACATCAACCTGCGGGTGCACATGGCGGCGCTGCGCAAAGCCCTCGGCGATGGTCAGGCAGGCCAGCGCTACATCATCACCGTGTCACAACGCGGCTACAGTTTTGTCGCGCCCTTCTCGCTGGAGCTGATCGAACAACCGCCTGTACGCCAAGGGCCGGCGCCGAGCGGCCATAACCTGCCTGTGCGCCGTACCCGCCTGATCGGTCGCCAACCCTTGGTTGACAGTCTGGTCTCGCGATTGGCTCACCTGCGGTTCATCACCCTCGTCGGCCCCGGCGGCATCGGCAAGACCACCGTGGCCCTGCGCGTCGCCGAACAATTGATCGGACGCTACCGGGACGGCATTCGCTTGCTGGACCTGGCCCCGATCAACGACCCGAGAATGATCAGCAGTCATCTGGCGACGCTGCTGGAGGTGTCCTTGCCCGACGCCGACCCCATGAACGGCCTGGCGATGTTCCTGCGCGACCGGCAAATGTTGCTGGTGATCGACAACTGCGAACACCTGGTCGACACCCTCGCGGTGCTCTGCGAAACCCTGCTGCGTGGCGCGCCGCAGGTGCACATTCTGGCCACCAGTCGCGAAAGCCTGCGGGCTGAAGGCGAATATGTTCAGCGTCTTGAATCGCTGGACTGTCCGCCACCCATTGCAGTGCTGGACCGCGCTCAGGCGTTGACGTTTTCGGCCCTGCAATTGTTTGTCGAGCGGGCGATGGCCAGCCACGACAGCTTTGAACTGAGCGATGCAGACCTACCGTTGCTGGTCGACATCTGCCATCGCCTGGACGGCATTCCGTTGGCCATCGAACTGGCCGCCGCGCAAGTCGGCCACTTTGGCTTGAGCGGATTGCTGGATCAGCTACAGGACAGTTTTCGCCTGCTGACCCAAGGGTGTCAGCCGGCATTGGGCCGACACCAGACATTGCGCGCTACGCTCGACTGGAGCTTCGACCTGTTGACGGCGTGCGAGCAAACCTGCCTGCGCCGACTCGGCGTATTCCGGGGTGGCTTCACCCTGGAATCAGCGGCGGCGGTGATCGTCGGCGAACACATCGATCCCGACAGGGTCTTTGGCGTAATCACCCAACTGGTGGCCAAATCGCTGTTGAGCGTGGAAGTGGGCGACGAAGACGTGTACTACCGCCTGCTCGACACCACGCGCCACTATGCCCTGGAAAAACTCGACCAGGCCGCCGACTTGCCGGACACCCGCGTGCGCCATGCCGAACGTTGCCTGGCCTTGATGCATCAGGCCCGGAGCGATTGGGAACACATCCCAACCCGCCTGTGGATCGAGCGTTATGCCCGGACCCTGGAAGACATTCGTTCGGCCCTCGACTGGGGGTTGAATACGCAACGCCAACAGGCCCTGGCGATTCGCCTTGTCGCAACGTCGACGCCGCTCTGGCAGGAACTGTCGTTGCTCAAGGAGCACGGCGATTATGTGCGCAAGGCGCTGGCATTGCTCGATGCGACGCCCGAGCCCTGCTGTCATCTGCACATGAACCTGAAGCTTGCCCTCGGCGCCTCCTGCTACCACCTCCAGGGGGGGACCGCTGAAACCATCGACGCCTTCGTCGGCGCCAGAGCCCTCGCCAATCAGTGTGGTGACTTGACCGGTCAACTACGAGCGCTGTCCGGGTACATGGCGGTCAATCTCAGTTGCGGCAACTATCAAATGGCACTGGAACAGAGCCTGCAGTTCAAACGGCTGGGCAAACATGACGACACCGTGCTGTCGCTGAGCACACACCGTTTACGCGTGCTGGCCCTGCATTTTTCGGGTGATCAAGAACAAGCACGGATGAATGCCGAACAAGTGATCCAGCGTATGGCCCAGAGCGGCCACCTCAACCGCTTCACCCATGGTTTTGGCGTGCAATACGATCAGAGCGTTGCCGCCCTGACGATTCTGGCGCGCATCCTGTGGTTGCAGGGCCGACCGGAACAGGCCTGGCGCACCGCCCGGCAGGCACTGGACATCGCGATCCAGATCAACCATGGCACCTCCATCTGCTACACCCTGGCCCTGGCCGGTTGCCTGATCGCCCACTACAACGGCGACACCCGCACTGCCCGCGAACTCCTGCGCCTGCTGCTGGAACAAGCGCAGAAACATTCGGTGCTGCTGTTCCACACGTGGGCGCGGCACTACGCGCAGGTGATTGACCAGACCCACGCGCACTTGCCGCCCCCACCGGGCAGCGGGTTGATCAAGGACATCATGGTCACGCTGGACAGCGGTTTCGTCGATGACGCCTTGCAGCAGCGAGCAGATACCGGCACCGCAGGCTGGAGCACCGCAGAAATCCTGCGGGCCAGGGCGAGCGCGCTGCTGACCGAGGATTGCCCGCTGAAAACCGAGGCCGCCGAGGCCGTGCTGATCAGGGCCCTGAATGTCGCCAGAACCCAGGGCGCTCTCGCCTGGGAACTCCGCAGCGCCACCTCGCTGGCACAGCTTTGGCAGCGTCAGGGCCGCTATCGGCCAGCCCATGAGCTGTTGGAGCCGATTTACCAGCGATTCACCGAAGGCTTTTCCACGCCGGACCTGACAAAAGTCCGCCGGTTACTCGACGAGTTGCAACGCCATCTACCTGCCTGACACTTTGCGCGCCCGGTTGATGTAACGGGTGTAGCGCCTTTCGACTTCGGGCAATTGACCACCGTGTTCGAGCTTTTCCAGGGCGTACGCGCGGGTGGTGTAGAGGAGCCGGTAACGGGTCACCCCACTGCCCTGCTCCCGCGACAACAGCGATTTGAGCGCTAGGTGTTGCATCGCTTCGATCAAGCGACCGGGTTGCCACACCGCACAACTGATCACTCCCATGGCGGCGTCCAGGGTGAAGGCCTTTTTGAATACGGCCAGGCGTTGCAGCACCGTTTGCTCCAACGGGCTCAGCTGTTCATAGCTCCAGTCCAGCGCAGCTTTCAAGGTTTGATGCCGGGGAACGGCGGTGCGCCGGCCCTGGGTCAGTAGCTGGAAACAGTTGTCGAGCTGGGCTTGCAAGCCGACCAGCGCCAATGCATCGATTTGCGCGGCGGCCAGTTCAATGGCCAGCGGTAAACCATCGAGCCGGCGGCAAATTTCACACACGGCCATGAGGTCTTGTTCGCGCAGGGCAAAGCCTTGTTGACGGGCACGGGCGCGACTGACGAACAGTTGCACGGCTGAATAGCCCATGACTTCGGTGACACTGAGTACAGCGCCAGCGGGCGGCACCGCCAATGGCGGCAGATGCAGGATGGTTTCCCCCGAGGCCCGCAGCGGTTCACGGCTAGTGGCCAGAATCGACAGCCGGGGCGCCGCAACCAGCAAGCTTTCGACCAATGTGCGACAGCGCTCCAGCAGGTGCTCGCAGTTGTCGAGCACCAGCAGCGTATGGCGTTGCGCCAACACCTCGAGAGTAGCCCCGACGTCCAGTTCAAGGGTGCGCGCCAGGTGGGCAATCACTTGCGCCGGATCATCAATCGTCGACAGATCCACCAGCCAGACGCCGTCCTCATAGTGCTGCAACAGCAGCTCGGCAACGCGCAATGCCACGGTGGTTTTACCGATGCCGGCGGGACCAACCAGCGTCATCAGGCGTCGCACCGGCAATTGCCGGACCAGACTGCCGACAATCGAGTCTCGACCGGTCACCGGCATGAGCCGCGCAGGCAGGTTGTGCTGAGCGTTCTGAACGGTCTGAATCGCAATGGGTGCGCCCGCCGGCAGGTGCTGCACCGGGGCAACAAAGCTGTACCCGCGCTGGGGAATATTGACGATATAGCGCTGACCATTCTGCCCGTCGCCAAGGGCGCGGCGCAGCGCGGCGATGTGCACGCGCAGGTTGATTTCTTCGACCACCGACGTCGGCCAGACCTGGGCGATCAATTCGTCTTTGCTGACCACCGTCCCGGCACGCTCGACCAGCACCTGCAAAATATCCAGGGCCCGCCCACCCATGCGCAGCGGCCGTTCACCGTCGAGAATCAGCCGTTGGTGCTGGTGAAACGCGTAGGGGCCGAAATGCAGCACCGCTTCGCTGTTTAAATCTCTGAGGCTGTTCATGCACGTTCGCGTGCTGAAAACCTGGCCCGGCTTAACGTGCTGCAATCGTCCATCGCACTCGCCCTCCAGGCTCCCGCACCTCCATCGCAAAGAGTTCAGGGGGTATCTTGGCAGGCCTGCGTGACGGTACAACTGCCACGGAGGGAGCGTCACGGCCATCAGGGTGCGTGCAACGGACACAACACTCTAGCTGAACTGTTCGCGGTATTGGCTGGGGGTCAAACCGAGTTTTTCACTGAACAGGAAACGCATGTGCCGCACACTGCCAAAGCCGCTTTTGAAAGCCACGGTCTTGAGCGGTGAGTCGCAGGTTTCCAGCAAGCTGCGGGCGTGGTCGATGCGCGCGTTTTGCAGGAACTCCATCGGCGTCATCTGCACTTCCCGGGCAAACACCCGGGTGAAATGCCGCGCACTCATGGTTGCCAGGCTGGCCATGCGTTCGATGCTGAACGCTTCATCCAGGTGTTCGAGTACATAGTTCTGCACCCGGGTAATCGGCGTTTCATGCGGGGCGACCGTGGCCATCAATGGGCTGAATTGCGCCTGCCCGCCCTGACGTTTCATCACCACCAGCAACACTTTAGCCACGTCCTGCGCGACTTTCTTGCCATGGTCTTCGGCCACGACCGCCAGCGCCAGGTCAATGCCGGCGGTCACGCCGCCGGAGGTGATGAGATTGCGGTCCTGAACGTAGATTTGATCGGTCTCCACCGTGGCCTTGGGAAAGCCTTTGATCAAACGTTCGGTGTAGTGCCAGTGGGTGGTCACGCGGTAACCGTCCAGCAAACCGGCATGCCCCAGGACAAAGGCGCCGGTGCAGATCGAACCGTAGCGCCCGGCACGGCTTACGGCGCCCTTGAGCCAGGCGAGCAACGGCGGATGTTTTTCGTTATAGGCACCGGGACCGCCCGGCACCAGCAGCAAGTCGTAACCCTCGATCGCCTGATCAATGTGCAAATCGGCCTGAACGCGAACGCCGTTGGAGGCACGCAGCGCGCCAGCCTCGGTGCCGATGGTCGTCAGCTCGTAACAATCAGCCGGCGCCAGGTATCGGTTGGCGATGGAAAACACCTCCATGGGACCGGCCATGTCGAGCAGGAGGAAGCCCGGGAACAACACTACAGCTACGGTTTTCATGGGCTAAGAGTCACTGAAGTCAAAAAAAGAATACTGGCCAGACACCGGTCCCTGTAGGAGCGTGCCTGCTCGCGATGGCGTCGGCAACGTCAACATTGATGTCGACTGATACTCCGCTATCGCGAGCAGGCTCACTCCCACAGGGTTAGGGGTACGGCATTAAAAGGATGCTGTGCATTATGGCTAATCGTGGCGTTGGCGTCCGTGATCCTTTGCACACAACTGTCAACCTGAAAGAGACAGTATTTCAATTTTCATCTACTTATTGCACAAACCAGTAACCATTAACCTTCTCCTCACTCGGACGAATCAACGTCCCAACAGGAGATTTCATCATGCTGACCCTTCGCAAAGCCTCTGATCGCGGCGCGGCCAATCACGGTTGGTTGAAGTCGTTCCATACCTTTTCCTTCGCCAACTATCGCAACCCGAAAGAACAGGGTTTTTCCGATCTGTTGGTGATCAACGATGACCGCGTGGCGGCCGGCAAAGGCTTTGGCCAGCACCCCCACCGCGACATGGAGATTTTCTCCTACGTGCTCGACGGCGCACTGGAACACAAGGACACCCTGGGCACCGGTTCGGTGATCCGCCCGGGTGACGTGCAGTTGATGAGCGCCGGCAGTGGCGTGGCGCACAGCGAGTACAACCACTCGGCAACACGCCCCGTGCACTTTCTGCAGATCTGGATCGTGCCTGAAGTGAGCGGCGCCAAACCGCGTTATCAGCAAGAGCACTTCAGCACGCAAAAGAAACGCGGACGCCTGCAACTGATCATTTCCCCGGACGGCGCCAAGGGCTCGCTGAAAGTGCGCCAGGATGCCCGGGTGTACGCCGCGCTGATTGATGGCAAGGAAAGCGCCACGCTTGAGCTGGCCGCCAACCGCTATGCCTATGTGCATGTGGCCCGTGGCAGTGTCGAACTCAACGGTGTGTCGTTGCAGGCAGGCGACGGCGTGCGGGTTCGCGATGAGCAGGTGCTGACGTTGAACAACGGCGTGGATGCCGAAGTGCTGGTGTTCGACCTGCGCCCGCAAGAACTGCCTGAAATGCCGTAACCGTCACCCACGATCCCTGTAGCCGCTGGCGAAGCCTGCGTCCGGCTGCGAAGCAGTCGTAAACCCAGCGCATGCGGTCTGTCATTTAGACCGCAGCGTTTGAAATCACGACTGCTTCGCAGCCGGACGCAGGCTTCGCCAGCTGCTACAGGTTGTGTGCGGTCACTCTCCCGTACCGGAAAACCCCGCGACAATTTCATCAATGACCGCCCGCACCCGCGCGGTGTGCCGCAAGTCGGCGTGGGTCACCAGCCAGATGTCATACGGCAGCGGTCGCGTGCGCTCCGGCCAGAGCCTGACCAGCCCGTCCCTCTCCCCCAAGTACACTGGCACTTCCCCCAACCCGATCCCCGCCGCGATGGAGCGACGCACCAGCAGGCTGGAACTCAGGCTCGACACAATCCGCCCGCGCGCCAGTGGTTCCGACACCAGCGTCATCTCCTTGTTGCCTTGCAGGTACGGCTGATACACCACCAGATCATGCCCTTCAAACGCCGAGCCCGGCTCCGGCACCCCGTTGGCTTGCACATACGCCCGGGACGCAAACAGCCCCACCGGCCAGCGGGCAATTCGTCGGGCGATCAGGTCCGGGTTATCCGGTCGGGTGTTGCGCACAGCGATGTCGGCTTCGCGCTTGGATAGGCTCAGGATCTGCGTCGAGGCGTCCAATTGCACCCGCACATCGGGGTGCTGCTGATGCAGGCGCGCAATGGCCGGGATCAGGAAGTCGATGGCCATCGAATCCGTGGTGGTGACCCGGACGAGGCCGGTCAACCGGTCGTCCAGCCCTTGAATCTGACGCTGCAGTTCCAGCGCCGAGCGCTCCATTTTTTCCACTGCCGCCAACGCCGCCTCGCCGACTGCGGTCAGTGCATAGCCCTCAGAAGTGCGCAGAAACAACGTGGCACTCAATGACTTTTCCAGCGCTGTGATGCGCCGGCCCACCGTGGCCTGATCGACCCCCAGCACCCGCGCCGCACCCCGAAGGGTCGATTCTCGGCACACCGCCAGAAATACCCGTGCGTCATCCCAGTTCATGCGGCGCCCCTACCGATGCAATTACGCATCACGATAACGCAAAATCGCTGCGTTATTGCATCACTCAATCGCGATAGGCTGAAGGCCAGCATCCACCTCACTGGACCCTTCTCATGCACAGCACATCGACTCCCCCGCGCAGCGCGATCTGGCTGCCGATCTTCGCCGGCCTCAGCGCCAGCCTGGTCAGCATTGGCCTGGCGCGGTTCGCGTACACGCCACTGATTCCATCGCTGATCCAGGCGCACTGGTTTTCCACCCGCGACGTGGTTTACCTCGGTGCCGCCAATCTGGTCGGCTATTTGATTGGCGCCCTGATTGGCCGCCCCGTCGCGCAACGCACCTCCAACAAAACCGCGCTGCGACTGATGATGGTGGCCGTGACCTTGTCATTCTTTGCTTGTGGCTTTCCCCTGTCGGTGAGTTGGTTCTTCGGTTGGCGCCTGCTGTCGGGCATTGCCGGTGGCGCGATCATGGTGCTGGTGGCCGCCACCGTCTTGCCGCATGTCCCGGCATCCCGCCGGGGGCTGGCCAGTGGTGCGATTTTTCTGGGTATTGGCCTGGGCATTGCCGGTTCGGGGACGATTGTCCCGCCGTTATTGAGCCTCGGCTTGCAACAGACCTGGTTCGGGCTTGGTCTGCTGTCCTTGTTGCTGACCGCTGCCAGTTGGTTCGGCTGGCCGTCAGACACTCACCACACCGCCGTCACGCCCTCCGTCGAGGAACCCAAGACAGCCACTGACCGGAACGTTTACCTGTTGTTCGCTCAATACGCGCTCATGGCCGCCGGGCTGGTGCCAGCCATGGTGTTCCTGGTGGATTACGTGGCTCGTGGCCTCGGTGCCGGGCCGCACGTCGGTGCGCTGATTTGGGTGATGTATGGCCTTGGCGCGATTATCGGGCCGGTGAGTTACGGATTTCTGGCGGATCAACTGGGCGCGAAGATGAGTATTCGGCTGGTGCTGGTGGTGCAGGCGATTGCCGTTGGCCTGCTGTCGATTTCCAGCTCCTTTACCGCTTTGGCGTTGCTGGCGGTGATTATCGGCTCGTTCCCGCCGGGCATCGTCCCGCTGGCGCTGGCACGGGTTCACGAACTGATTCCCCAGCATCACCAGCAGCAAATGGCCTGGAGTCGTGCGACGGTTTCGTTTGCAACGTTTCAGGCCATCGCCGGGTTTGCCTATTCGGCACTGTTTAACGCCAGCGGCGGTCATCACGCCATGTTGTTTGTCATCGCAGCCGGTGCGATTGTGGTTGCACTGTTGCTGGAACACGTCACGCGGTTACTGAACCGTCGTGAGGGTTTGCTGCCCGCTTTGAACTGAATCACCGACACCTTGATGCGGTCCCACTTTATGACTTCTTCGTTCCAGGAATTCGACATGACATTGCCCCAAACCATGACCCTGATTGAAATCACCGAGCCCGGCGGCCCCGAGGTGTTGAAACCGCGCCAGGAGCCGGTGCCTACTCCGGGTGCGGGCGAAGTGCTGATTCGCGTGCACGCTGCCGGGGTCAATCGCCCCGACGTGATCCAGCGCGCCGGCAAGTACCCGATGAAGCCCGGCATGAGTCCGATCCCCGGGCTGGAAGTGGCCGGCGAAGTGGTGGCGATCGGTACGGACGTCAGCGAGTTTATCGTTGGCGATAAGGTCTGCGCGCTGACCAACGGCGGCGGCTACGCACAATATTGCGTGGTACCGGCCAGCCAGACGCTGCCGATCCCGCAAGGGATGGACTGGGTGCACGCGGCGGCGATCCCGGAAACCTTTTTCACGGTGTGGGCCAACCTGTTCGACATGGGCGGCGCCAGCAAAGGCCAGCGCGCATTGATTCACGGCGGCACCAGTGGCATCGGCACCACCGCGTTGATGCTGTGTCGCGAGTTCGGCGTCAAGGCATTCGCCACTGCCGGCAGTGAGGAAAAGTGTGCGGTGATCCGCCAGTTGGGGGCTGAGGCGATCAACTACCGCGATCAGGATTTTGCCGACGTCATCGCGCAAAAAACCGCTGGCAAAGGCGTGAACGTGATCCTCGACATCATGGGCGGCTCATACCTGAACCCGAACATCGCCGCCTTGGGCATGGAGGGTCGACTGGTGATGCTGGGGTTTCTCGGCGGCGCTCATGCCAAGGATGTCGACCTGCTGGCGATCATGGCCAAACGCGCAATCATTACCGGCTCCCTGTTGCGCTCACGCACCCGCGAAGAAAAGGCGTCGATTGCCGAGCAACTGCGTGAATACGTCTGGCCAGTGCTCGCCGCCGGGCGGTGCCTGCCGATGATCGCCAAGGTCTATGCGCTTGCCGATGCGTCGCTGGCGCATGCGCGGATGGAGGGTGGTTATCATGTGGGCAAGATTGTGTTGACGGTGGATTGATCGAGATGGGTTTAGGCAGTGATGGCCCCATCGCGAGCAAACCCGGCTCCTACAGTGGTTTTGTGAGCACTGTAGGAGCCGGGCTTGCCCCGCGTTGTGGCGCTATAATTCACCACCCAGTTTCATACGACCGTCGAAATTGTTCCCACCCCCGGCATGCATCTGTTAAAAACCGTCCTTTCCTGCCCACTTTCCGGACGCCGCATGTTGTCGAGTTTGATGAATCGCTTTCGCCGACGCTGGCTGCCGCTGCTGTGCATGGCCCTAGTGATCGTTGGCCTGCCAGTGAGTTGCGGCGTGCTCAAGTACAAAGAGCGCGAGCTGTTGTTTCGCATCGAACCGGGCACGGCAGGCTGGTATCGCGGCTTGCCGAGCGATGTCCAGGAGTTCGACATCAAACCCGCCAGTTTCAAGGCCGGGCAAAACCTGCATGCGTGGTGGTGGCCGGCCGCACGCCGTGATGCACCGTCGATCCTCTACCTGCACGGAGTGCGCTGGAACCTTACGGGCCAGGCGTTTCGCATCGAGCAATTGCGCGCCATGGGCTATTCAGTGCTGGCCATCGATTACCGTGGATTTGGCCAGAGCAAAGGTGATTTACCGTCCGAAGCCAGTGTCTACGAAGACGCCCGCGTTGCCTGGGAGCGTTTCACCCAGATGCAACCAGACGCCAATAAGCGCCTGATCTACGGCCACTCCCTGGGCGGCGCAGTGGCCATAGACCTCGCGGCAGACCTGGCCGCACAAGCAAAAAAACAACACGCCGAGGTGCCGGTGCGCGGCCTGGTGATCGAGTCCACGTTCACTTCGCTGGGCGATGCCGTGGCCCAAGTGGCCGACAGCAACCTGCCGGTGAACTGGCTGCCGGTGCGTTGGCTGGTGTCGCAGAAATTCGATTCCATCGACAAGATTGTCGACATCAACATGCCGCTGCTGGTGGTCCATGGCCTGGCCGATGCGTTCATGCCGTCGCGCTTCAGCCAGCAATTGTTCAACGCCGCCAATGAACCCAAGCGCCTGCTGCTGGTGCCCGGCGGGACGCACAACAACAGCATGAGTCTGGGCGGTACGCAATATCGCCAAGCCATCGAGCGCTTGATGAAAACCAAACCAACGCAAGTGGCCGGGCCTAGCGGTAACCCCGGGCTTGCAGGTTGAATAGCTGCGCGTAGCGCCCACCGGCGTTCACCAGCGTGTCGTGATCGCCACGTTCGAGGATGGTCCCCTGGTCCAGCACGATGATGTGATCGGCGTTACGCACGCTGGAAAACCGGTGGGAAATCAGCAACGTCATCCGGTCTTCGGTGTGCTCGCTGAAATGCTCGAACACCGCCGCTTCCGCTGCCGGGTCGAGGGCTGATGTCGGCTCGTCGAGTATCAGGATGTCGGCGTCGCGACGCATGTAGGCGCGCGATAGCGCGATCTTTTGCCACTGCCCGCCGGACAGCTCCTGCCCACCGGCAAACCAGCGTCCCAACTGCGTGGCATACCCTCGATCCAGACGCTCGATGAACGGCGCGGCCATGCCCTGCGCCGCTGCGTCTTGCCAGCGCTGTTCATCGTTGAACGCCAGCGTGTCGCCGACGCCGATGTTTTCGCCGACCGAGAATTGGTAGCGGATGTAATCCTGAAAAATCACCCCGATGCGCTGGCGCAGCGCGTCCTCTTTCCATGCCTGCAAGTCGCTGCCGTCGAGCAGGATTCGGCCCTGATCGGGCCGATACAGGCGGGTCAGCAATTTGATCAGCGTAGTCTTGCCCGACCCGTTCTCCCCCACCAGCGCCAGACTGCGCCCAGGAACCAGGTGCAGGTCGATGCCTTCCAGCGCCGCACGACTCGCCCCCGGATAACGGAAGCCGACGCTCTCGAAACGCAGACCATCGCCGGGCACGGCGCCCTCGGTGAGATACCCGGAATCGGCAACCACCGGTTCGGCCAGGTATTCATAAAGGCTGGACAGGTACAGACCGTCTTCATACAGACCGCTGATGGCGCTCAAACTGCTGCTGACCGCGGTTTGCCCCTGTTTGAACAACACCAGGTACATGGTCATTTGCCCCAGGCTGATGTTGCCGTGAACGGCATCGACCACCACCCACGCATAGGCCAGGTAAAACGCCGCTGTACCGAGCAGGCCGAGGACAAATCCCCAGCTATCACGACGCAACGTCAAGCGACGGTCTTCGGCGTAGAGACGGGCAAACGTGTCGCGGTAACGCTGCAACAACAGCGGCGCGAAGCCGAACAGTTTGACCTCTTTGATATAGCCCTCGTGGGAGAGCAGCGTCTCAATGTAAGTCTGCTGCCGACTCTCGGGCGCCCGACGCGTGAACAGCCGAAAAGCATCCCCGGAAAAATGCGCTTCGGCGAAGAACACCGGTAATGCACCCACCACCAACAGCACCAGCGCCCACGGTGAAAAGTGCACCAGCAACACGCCAAAGCTGATCAGCACAATCAGGTTCTGGATCAGCCCCAACGACTTCATCACCAGCGCCAGCGGCCGCGTCGAAGCCTCGCGCCGCACCCGTACCAGCTTGTCGTAAAACTCGGAGTTCTCGAACTGCACCAACGACAACGTCTGGGCTTTCTCCAGAATCATCGTGTTGACCTTCTGCCCCAACTGCACGCGTAACAGCGACTGCTGAACCGACAATGCCCGTTGAGTCGCCGACAACAACGCCAACACCCCCGCCTCCATCAGTACATAACGCACCACCGGCCATAACGGCGCACTGCCCTGCTGCGCATGCAACTGCATCGCGTGGACCACCGCGTCGACAATGCGCTGTCCCAGCCATGCGGCCAGCGCCGGGAGTACGCCGGCGATCAGGGTGGCGAGGACCAGGCCCAGGAATAGACCGCGAGAGGTGCCCCAGACCAGCAGCAGAGCGCGTCGGGCCTGGTCGAGTAAGGTGGTGAGGCGGTCAACAGCAAGGTTCAATCCGGACACTCCACCTGAAACCGCGCCCGATACCGCCCCGGACTCTCCCCCGTCCATTTCTTGAACGCCCGATGGAACGCGCTCGGTTCCTGAAAGCCCAGCTGTTCGGCGATGTCGCTGATGCTCGCGCGGCTCTCACGCAACTGCTCGAAGGCAACGCCACGGCGCACTTCATCCTTGATCTCTTGATACGAGCACCCTTCGCGCTCCAGTTTGCGGCGAAAGGTGCTGGGGCTCAGGTGTTGTTCGAGGGCGAAGGCCTGCAAGGTCGGCCATTGGCTGTAATGGCTGTTGCGCAGGCGCTGGTGGACTTGCGAGGCAAGGCCATGCTGGTTGCGGAAACGGATCACCAGCCATTGCGGGGCCGTGCGCAGAAAGACTTTGAGTGAAGCCAGGTCCTGCACCACCGGCAGGCGCAGGTAGTGGCTGGCGAATTCGATTTCGGTGCGCTCGGCGCCGAAGGTCAGGTTGGGGCCCCACAACAAACGGTCGTCGCTGAGGGACACGCGCTCGTGACGAAAGTCCGCGCGGTCGATGGGGATGCGCCGCCCGCCCAGCCAGCACAACAGGCTGATCATCAGCACCAGGAACGTCTCTTCGCCAAAACGGCTGACGTCGTCGTTTTGCGCGTGGGTGTCGAGGCTGATGATCGCGCGCTTGCCGCGCACGGTCAGCGTGCCACGAAAGTCGCGCAGGAACAGGGCGAAATTGGCCAGGCACTGGCGCATGGCTTTGTGCAGGTCGGGTTCCTGAATCAAGGCGCGACAGATCAAGGCGAAACTGCCCGGCGGCATGCCATGGGAGTCGAGGCGGAAAAACTCGTCGTCCAACTCACGGATCTGAATCAGCCACAGCGCGGCAAACGCGCTGGCCGGCACCCGCGCCGTAGGCTGATCCATCAACGCCGGGTCGATACCGGCCTGTTCCAACGCTGCGTTCAGGCGCTGTGGATGCTGCGCCAGCGCATGGATCATTGCCTGCACGAAATAAACCGCGACCGAGTCCTTTTCCCGCATGTGAACGTTTCGCTCCCTATCACTTGAAATGGCAAAAAACACCAGCACCGTTGAACAGTTGCGGCATAGGACAACCGACCTGCCGGTTCTAGACTCGCGGCCAATAGTACGCCTTCGACCGTAGCAACGGCCAAGGTATCGCAAGGTTTGACCGTAAGGACGGGAACATGAATCTGCAAAACATTGGGGTGATCGGCGCGGGCACCATGGGCAACGGGATTGCGCAGGTCTGTGCGCTGGCCGGTTTCAACGTGACCCTGATCGATATTTCCGAGAGTGCCCTGCAAAAGGCCCTGGCGACCGTCGGCAAAAACCTTGATCGTCAGGTCGCCAAGGAAACGCTGAGCCAGGAGCAGAAACTCGCCGCCCTCGACAAGATTCGCACCAGCACCGATTACGCCAGCCTGCAGAACGCGCAACTGGTGATCGAAGCGGCCACCGAAAACCTCGACTTGAAATTGCGCGTGCTGCAACAAATTGCCGCGCAGGTCAGTGCCGAGTGCGTGATTGCCTCCAACACGTCGTCGCTGTCGATTACTCAACTGGCCGCCAGCGTCAGCCAACCTGAGCGCTTCATCGGCCTGCATTTCTTCAACCCGGTGCCGGTGATGGGCCTGATTGAAGTGATTCGCGGCCTGCAAACCAGCGATGCCACGCATGCGCTGGCCCTGGACATGGCGACCACCCTGGGCAAAACCGCGATCACCGCCGGCAACCGCCCGGGCTTCGTGGTCAACCGGATTCTGGTGCCGATGATCAACGAAGCCGTTCTGGTGCTTCAGGAAGGCCTGGCCAGTGCCGAGGATATCGACGCCGGCATGCGCCTGGGCTGCAACCAGCCAATCGGCCCGCTGGCCCTGGCGGACCTGATCGGTCTGGATACCCTGCTGGCCATCATGGAAGCCTTCTACGACGGCTTTAACGACAGCAAATACCGCCCTGCTCCGTTGCTCAAGGAAATGGTTGCCGCCGGCTATCTGGGGCGCAAGACAGGACGTGGCTTCCATGCCTATGCCTGAGCGTTGCTCGCGCTTTGCCGAATACCGGGACACCGTGCTGGAGTTGTTCGCCAGCAAGGGTTTCGGTCAGGTCGGCATGCGTGAGCTGGCGACGTGCCTGGGGCTCTCCCCAGGCTCGTTGTACCACCATTACCCGAGCAAGCAGCACTTGCTGCTCGACTTGATCGAAGAGTTCTACGAAGAGCTGCTGTCGACCCTGGACCGCCTCGATCAAAAGGGCTCGGCGAAACGCGACAAGCTGCAGCTGCTGATCCGCGCGCATTTGAATTTGCACCGGGAAATGCCCTGGCATTTTCGCCTGGCGGAACGAGACAGCGGTTGCCTCAATGACGAGCAACAGGCGCGAGTCCGGCAATTGCGCGAACAATACGAACATCGGTTGCTGCTGATGCTCGGCAGCAAAACCCGGGTCGGCGAACAGGCGCAACGTGCCACAGCGCACGCCATCGCCAACTTGCTCAACAGTGCCCCCGGTTGGCTGATGCAACATCCGCTGAATGACCATGAGCGCGATGAAATGCTGGAAAACCTGGTGAGCGGCGCCATCGAACGCTTGCTGCGGCCTTCGGCGCCACGCGCAGTGGCCTGAAAACCTGACGCAATGTCTGGTCGCGCATACCCGAAGCCATAAAACGCCGCGTTTCAATAGAAAAAACGTCTAAACGAATTTTGCCAAACCCGCCCTCTAACGCTTTGCTGTTTGTGTTCAATCACTGCGGGGCCGGCACTGAGTCCGCCACCCTCCGCCTCCTTCCGTGACCGGGAGTAAAACATGAAAATCAATCCTTACCTGATCTTCAATGGCAACTGCAAAGCAGCCTTCACTTTCTATGCGCAAAGCCTGCCCGGCGAAATCGAAGCCATGTTGACGTTCGGTGAAACACCGGCCGGCGAACACGTGCCGACAGACCTCCACGACCTGATCCTTCACACCCGCCTGGTGGTTGGCGATCAGGCGATCATGGGCTCGGACACCACCCCGGACCGGCCCACGGAGGACATGAGCGGGTGTTCCATCTCATTGAATGTCGACAGCATCGCTGAAGCGGAACGCGTCTTCGCTGCCTTGTCGGAAGACGGCAACGTGCAGATGCCGCTGGAAAAGACATTCTGGGCGGCGCGTTTCGGCATGCTGGTGGATCGCTTCGGTGTGTCGTGGATGGTCAATTGCGAGAAAGACCAGTGAGACGACAAGGCATCAGAAAGCGCGGCCGGTAGCGGTTTGGCTTTCTGGCATCTCCCGGACCGTCTGCTACCGTCAACTAGCCACGTGGCAACGGATTGTTCGGAGGAAAGCCGCTATGCCTGCCCCAGTCACCCCCTGGTCCACCCGCTGCAAAATGACGTTGCTGGCGGGCGGCCTTGTCGGCGCCCTGCTGGCGCTCAACGGTTGCGCCACGATTGATGCCCAAACCACCGCGTATGTCGGTGTGGAACATCCCGCGCCGACACTGGCCGCCGAAGTGGTGGTGCTGCGTGCTGCGCCCGCTCGCCCGTTTGTTCGATTGGGTGAAGTATTGATCGATGCCAGCATCGACCCTGCCCCGCCGATCACCCAAGTCGAAGAAAAACTGAAAGAAGAAACCGCCAAGCTCGGTGGTGATGCCGTGGTGGTGGTTTATGACCAGATCGGGACGGTCGGCGCTTATGTCAGCGGACCGCTGTGGAGCCGCGACATTGAAACGATTCAGGGACGCAAACTCAAAGGCATCGTGATCAAGTACAAGTGATCTGGCGATCAGCCGAAGTGCTCAGCCCTTGACGCAGACCACCTGACGCAAGGTGTGCAGCACTTCGACCAGTTCGCGCTGGGCATGCATCACGTCGTCGATGTTCTTGTAGGCCATCGGAATCTCATCGATGACCGCAGCATCCTTGCGGCATTCCACGTGGGCGGTGGCGCGAATCTGATCGTCGACGGTGAACCGGTTTTTCGCCTGGGTGCGGCTCATGGTGCGGCCGGCACCGTGGCTGCAGGAACAGAATGATTGCTCGTTGCCGAGGCCGCGAACGATGAAGCTTTTCGCGCCCATCGACCCGGGAATAATCCCCAGCTCGCCCTTCTTCGCCGACACCGCCCCTTTGCGGGTCACCAGGATGTCCTCGCCGAAGTGCCGCTCTTTTTGCACGTAGTTGTGGTGACAGTTCACCGCTTCCAGCGCAGCCTCGAAAGGTTTTTTGATCACTTGCCGGGTCACCTGGATCACCGCGTGCATCATCAACGCGCGATTTTGCCTGGCGAAATCCTGTGCCCAGCCTACCGCTTCGACGTAGTCGTTGAAGTGCCGGCTGCCTTCCTTGAAGTACGCCAGGTCGCGGTCCGGCAGGTTGGCGAGGTGCTCGCGCATATCCGCCTGGGCCAGTTGAATGAACAGGTTGCCAATGGCGTTGCCGACACCTCGGGAACCACTGTGCAACATGAACCAGACGCGGTCGGTTTCATCCAGGCACACCTCGATGAAGTGATTGCCGCTGCCCAATGTGCCCAAATGCCCACGGTTGTTGGTCTGGGCGAGCTTCGGGTACTTGTCGGTGATCGCCTTGAAGCGCGAGGCCAGTGCTGACCACGCCTGATCGGCCTGTTTCGGCACGTTGTCCCAGGCGCCTTTGTCGCGAGCGCCACGGCCACCGGTGCGGCCATGGGGCACCGCTTTCTCGATGGCGCAACGCAAACCATGCAGGTTGTCGGGTAAATCCCTGGCGGTCAGCGTCGTGCACGCGGCGATCATGCCGCAACCGATGTCCACACCGACCGCGGCCGGAATGATCGCGCCTTGAGTTGGAATGACGCTGCCGATGGTCGAGCCTTTGCCCAAATGCACGTCAGGCATGACCGCCAGATGCTTGAAGATGAACGGCATCCTGACGGTGTTGATCAGTTGCTGTTTGGCGGCGTCTTCAACCGGGACGCCTTCGGTCCAGAGCTTGATCGGTTTGCCGTGGGCGACGTCCAGCCGTTGGTAGGTCTGTTCTTGCATGATGTCCGGTTTGCTCTCAACTGCCTGCACCGCCATGTGCTTCCTCGAAGAAGTAGTCTTTCCAGCTATCAGCCTTGTTTTTCAGCACACCCAACGCCTGCAGTTTCTCGGCGTAGATATAGGTTCGCTGTGGCACCACGGTAAAGTCGATTTCCGGATCGGCGACGATTTTCTCAACCAATGGCAAGGATAGTTTCGATTGCTCCACGCGGATATAGGTCTGCGCGGCTGCGGGCTTGTCAGCCTTGATAATCTGTTCGGCCTCGGCCAGTGCGGCGTAAAACGCCTTGTAGGTTTTCGGGTTCTCGTCGTGGAATTTTTCAGTGGTGTACAGCACGTTAAACGTGGCCTGGCCACCCAATATGTCGTAGGAACTCAGCACTTTGTGCACGTTGGGGCTCTGCAATTCCTGGTACTGGAACGGCGGGCTGGAAAAATGCGCGTTGATTTCCGAACCGCCGGCGATCAGCGCCGCTGTCGCGTCCGGGTGGGCCAGGCTGATCGAAATGTCGTCAAATTTTTTGAAGTTGTCCGCGCCAAACTGTCTGGCCGTTTCAATCTGCAGGGTGCGCGACTGGAAACCGACACCCGCTGCCGGTACGGCGATGCGATCCTTTTCAGTGAAGTCTTCGAGCGTTTTAACCTGTGGATTATTGGTCAGCAGGTAGTTGGGCATCGACCCCAGCGAAGCGATCGCCTTGACGTTTTGTTTGCCCTTGGTCCGATCCCAGATCGTCAGCATCGGCGGGACACCCGCAGACACCACATCCAGCGCGCCAGCCAGCAGCGCCTCGTTCATCGCGGTGGCCCCGGAAATACTGCTCCAGTCGACCTTGATGTCGAGACCCTGCTCCTTGCCCTGTTTCTCGATGAGTTGCTGATCACGGACCACATCCAGAATCAGGTAACCGATACCAAATTGCTGGGCAATGCTGATGGTGCCTTCGGCCTGAACAACGGGGCTGAGTAACGCACTCATCGCCGCCACGGAAGTGGCCAATAAGGTCAACGTGGAGCGCTTGAAAAGTGTCGTCATGAAAACCTCGGGGTGACGGAAACGCCAATGCCGATAAGTTAAGGAATGACGCAATCCGTAGCAGCTGGCGAAGCCTGCTGCTACGAAGTGCGTGATGGCTGAACTGGCTGACGAATTCAGAGCTTGGCGATCGAGACCTCGGTGGATTTAACGAAGGCAATCACTTCGCTGCCCACTTGCAATTCAAGATCGCGCACCGAGCGTGTCGTAATCACTGAGGTGACGATTCCGGAGGCGGTTTGCACATCGATTTCGGACACCACTTCGCCTTGTACAATTTCCTTGATGACGCCTTTGAACTGGTTGCGGACGTTGATCGCTTTGATGGTCATGTTGAGGCTTCCTGTCTGATGTCGGGCACCTGCGTACGAAGGTGCAGGCCCTCAAAGTGCACCACCCGCACAAACAACAAAAGGAATAAATAATTATCTATTTATTCCTTTTTTGCATATCAAAACTGAAAACGCTCAGGGATGAATCCAGAATGAAAAGCGCCTGAATTTGCTGGCCGTCCACCAGACCACCCCGCCATAGCTGAAATTGTTGCTGCCTGCCTGACTCTGCAAAGGGGTCACCACCACGCCGTTTTTTCTCTGCGCGCGATGATCATCCGTTTCTGGAACGACCGCACAGATATGGCCCGATTGGTTCAAGTCAACTCGCTGACCTGAAATGAAACAGACACTTCCAGCGTTTGCAGCTTCTTGAACCTCATTGATATCGAATGATCGCGTCCAGCCAAAATCACTGCCGAACTCCTCAAACCAATTGTTCAAGCTGTTTGCACTTAACTCGCTCACAGTCTTTTCGTACTGCACCGCGACAGGATTGCCTTTGGCGAGTTCGGCAATGGCTTTGCGGGTCCACCAGACACGAGGCAGATAAACCCCGGCAAGGCAGCAAAAGTCGTAAGCGTAGATATTGCAGTAAGTTTCACTTTTTGACTTCGTATAGCGCGGGTTACTGGCCACCCCCAACCACTCGATGATGCGATGCAAGTCCCGGACTTTTTCCGTTGCACTGCCCTGCGCACGAGATGGCATACCGTTTTCGTTCAAGGGGAACGCCCGCCCCTCGGCTGCTGAGCGCAGTATTGGGTGTTTGGGTGTCAGGTGAGCAGGACTGATAGATGTAGCGGCAGGGAGATTGTCGGGGGCGCCTTCGGGCGCGAGGTATTGACTGTTTACATACCCCGTAACCGACACACCATTGAGCATCGTGCTGACCTGCCACCAGTCAGTTTGGGTACTGTGCACCCCCAGCTTCTCGACCTTTTGCCCTTGGGGCAAAGTAGCCAGTCGATTTTTCGGTGCAACACTCGGTTCGCTGCGTAAGTTGAGGGTACTGGCCGTCACTGTATACGAAGACATCGCTACCTCCTGTACCTGTTGGTCATTGGTCGGGGTGAGGTGAATTCAGTACGGGATCAATAACTCCACCCACAACTCATCGGGCGCATAACTTAACGTGACCGGGTTAGCCGGATCCGTCGGTGAGTTGGCGAAGGCCTTGATTTCGCTTGCAGGGTTTCCATCCCCGGAAACGATCCGCTGTCTGGTACGTTGCTGCAAGGCACTCAGGAGATCCGGGTAAGGCATATTCCAGTCATTGCCTTTCGCCACATCGGCGACCACCGGGATCATCGCCACCAACCTGGAATCATTCATCTTTTCCAATCCTGCGGCACGAGCAGTGGCGTTATGGCTGCAATGGTGGCCGACTTTGTAAAGCGTGACCCGAGCGAGGATGTCGTCTCGGGTCAGCGGCAGAGGCTTCCCTGACATAGCGTCTTTGGGGTAAGTCTGGTCGCCCCAGGACAGCCAGTTGCCCACCTGGGCATCGCCCGGAAAGAGCAGGATCTGGCCGTCCGGCAACTCGAACGCCAGGACCAGACTGGTGTTGTTGGTGTCCGAATCCATTTTCAGGGCCAGGGTTTCCGCGCCGTCCAGCCATTCGTCCTCAATGCAGCGCCATTGGTCAACGCTGCCAAAATAGCGCTGCTCGACGCTGCTCGACTCTTCATCCCCCCCGCCATGGGTATCCGTTTCATCTGCGACCCTGGAGAAAGGTCGCTGATAAGGCGGCGCGAAGGGTGAGTCGACATTGTCCGGAACCTCGCCTTTGAGTCGCAGCGTGCGTTCCTCCAGCGCCATGGCCTCATCCAGGCTGGTCATGTACACCTCTTTCCCCGCCCCCTTGCTCGGCAAATCCTTGCGCAAGCGCTCTTCGGATCGCGGTGGCCCCATGACATACGCCTTGAGCGCGTCGATGGCGGCGGGTCGCACAACATCACCGGGTTCCAGGTACCGGGTCACTTTCGATCCGGCCTTGTCCTTGAGCTTCTCGATGGTCGTGCGCTTGTCTTTTTCTTTACTGGCCGGCGGGTCGATGAAAGCCGACAGGCCGTGCACGGTTTTGATTCGTGCATCCTGGTGCAATGGGGTGCCACGCCCGCTAAGGCCGACGACACCCGCCAATGCCACTTTCGCCTTTTTGAAACGGGCGTGCAGTGCGACGGCCTGGGAATCATTCGAGTTCTCGGTCCAGGCCAGCCAGAGTTCACCGATGCGAAAATCATCACCAAAAAAGCGCGCTTGCTCATACAGGAAGCCGCTCGTGTGATCGTGATGCTCGTGGGTTACCACCACCAGGTCGAGCAAGCCGCCAGTGGTTTTTTGAAGGTCGTCGACAATACGCGTCATTGTCTGTTTGGCCCCCGTCACCCCTTGAAGCACACCGCAGTCGATCAAGATGTGGCGGGTGATCCCGGCGTCCAGATAGCGAAGCAGAAAGCAGTCGCCCAAAATCCCGCGGTACATGCGAATCGCCACCTTGCCCTGCAAATCTGCATTGGTCATGGCGTCAGACTCCACGGTGGGTCATGGCAAAGGGGTTATCGTCCGCGCGCGGTTCTCGATAAGTCATGGCCAGAGAGTCGTTGCCGGTTTGCAGGAAGCGCCTCTGGGCATCCAGACGTTCATCGTCATCGATGCGCTTGCGGATGACATAGCGCAGGGTRCCATCACGCAGGTCAATGATCAGTGTCGCGCCCCCTCGGAACGTGAAGTCATAGGAACGGCGATCATCCTTGCGCGGGGCTTGCTGATCTTCCTTGAGTTGTTGCGCGCTGTCGAAGTAACCGCGACGGCGCTGGGTAATTTCCACGACCAGTTGCCGAAGGTCCTGCCCGTCCGGCCCGGCCCTGCGACACGTGCGGACCGAATGCACCTCCACGGCAGGTTGAACACTATCCCATCCTACAAACAACGCCCCTTGCTTCTTGGTTGCGTCGGGATGGGCCATGAAGAAAATCCCCAAGACCTTCTCCCATTCAGCGTCATGGTCTGACTCTTCCATCAGCCAGTTCCACACCACTTGACGATTGTGCTCGGACTGGAGAAATGCATTGCCCCGCAGGTACTGCGGCGTTAAATCAAGTGAGCCACCTGGCCAATTGGATTTGGGCGGTGCCTGAAAGGCCAGCAGGTCATCGGCGGTCAGGGAAAGCTCTTCTGTCTGATAACCCTTCAATGATTCCCAGAGCAAACTGTCCGGCGCCAGTGATAAGCATTTGTCCGGAAAAATGCCGCGCCGACGGAACGCCTGGATAACTGCCAGGCGATAGTGCATGCGGTCGTCCGGTACAAGGTCGTTATCGGCGGTGACAATGGCCCGCAGAAACTCGCCGAAGTGCACATCCACGGGTGGCAAATAGTCCAACGCACGAATGCACATCCTCAGGACATGATCGGCAGCCTTCACAGCTTCGCGGGTCAGGCGTGCGATCAATTCGGTCGACAGGTTGGCCGTCGATGCCTTGTCATGCCCTGCCAGCCGAAAAAGATCGGTCGTACGTTGCTCGTAAATGGTGATGAATGCGTCGAACACAGCCGCAACCAGTATCGCGCCGCGTTCATGGGGCTCGCTCAATTGTGCAAGCCGCGTAGGGTCAGGCAAGCCGTCCTTGCCCTTTTCGTCGATTGCATCGCGCAATGCCGAGTAGCGCCCCGACGCCTCGCCGAACTGACGGGCCAGGCCGCTCAACCAGGAACGCTCGGTCAGATCCCCACGGCGCGCGGCCAACTGACTGGACACCACTTCCGGCAACGTAAAATGCATCAACAGTGCAACGATGTCGGCGAAGGCTTCATGAAACGCCAGGCTATCAACGCTGGTGGATTCGATGTATCGACGGTGCAAGCCATCCAGAATGGCGTGCGTGGTTTCATGCGCGACAATATCGTGGGACAACGCCGTGAATATCCAGCCACCCGGCAAGTTCACCCCGGCGTTGCTCAGTGAGGCCTTGAAGTAACCGAACAACAACGCCTTTTTTGCCGGGCTGTAGTAGGCATTCGCTTCGCGTAAGGCGTGAGGATAAATACGTAACCGGCGGACATAGCCGTAGGTCAGCTTCTTTGTCCGCTTATCCTCGATAGCTCTGGGTGACCAGAACACTTTGCGCCCCAGTGCCCGCTCGAACAATTTGATGGTTTTCATCGCAACGGCGAAGACCATTTGCTGATGGAAACGCGGGTCGCCCTCCGAAGGCGCGATGCCATCCTGGGCCAACACATGCGGGTCATTCAAGTTAACCGGTTTGTAGAACTGGCCGCTGGTAGGATCGACATCAATGACCTCCAGGTACTCGTTCACCGGCCCCGGCAAGATATCGGGTTCCCAACGCTGCTCCCATGGCAATTCGATGGTGGCGTGGTTGATCCGCACCGTGTCCATTTGAGTCGAGGCTTGTGGGTCGAATGCATACACCCGCAGTTTGCGCATGGCCGGTGGTGCGTAGTCGGACTTGTCCACCCTCGATCTCCTTGTCTGACTAACCGTATAAATTCAACAACGCGAGAAACTGCCAACCGGGAATAGAGCCATAACTCGATATTAGTGGCCGGGCTTCGGATCAGCCATTGGCAATTGACTACCAGTCAAGAGCGCTTAGTGATTGATGTCAAAGAAAGGTATATGAAATTTCGCTATGTGTTCTATTACCAGCAAATTATTGAAAAGCAAGTGATAAGTTACCTTTACACCGACGTTTATATCCCTGCGCATAATTTGCTAATTCACCACTTGCGATTATATTTTCATCAGCGTTCGCATGAACCGGGTTAGCGCTCGATGCTGCATGAGTCCCCCTCAACTAAGAAGGAGCAGTATCGATGTGGCCCACCCACTTAACAGCAACGAACTTCAAGTATCACTGGCTGTCGGCAATCGTCTTGTCATTGCTCGCATGGCTGGCGATCGCCATGCCCGCAAAGGCTGAAGTCGCCCGCTTGTTTGTACAACCCGGCGCCACGATCATCGTGGCGCAAGGCAACGAAGAGATCAAAATTGAGGGCACAGCACCTGCAGGTGCACGGGTACTCACCACAGGCACACCCAGCAATTACTGGGTTCTGATCTATACCGCCGCGAACCCGCCTCCTTCAACAGGCGAAGTGCCCATCACTTTTAAGCAAGGCGAAACGTCAAAAACCAACCTGTTCGAAATTACCAATACTCCGACTGCGCAAGACCCCGCATTGATCGGCAAGACAACGCGGCTTCTTTTTGCAATGCTCATATTGGCAGTGATACTCGAATCGGCATTCGCCGTGGTGTTCAACTGGCGAGTCTTCCTGGAGTTCTTTGATGGACGCGGCGTTCGCACGGTCGTGATGTTTCTTGCTGCTTATCTCATCATTAAAAGTTTCAATATCGACTTCGTTGCCGACCTGATGAACATCTATATTTCGCAGGTAACATCCAGTTTTGAAACACGATTCCTGACGGCACTCGTACTTGCCGGTGGTAGTGCAAGCGTCAACTCACTGATGGTCGCCCTGAACTTGCGACAAAATCGCAAGGCTGAAAACATCGCGCCGAAGCCGCCAAAGACCAAGGCTTGGGTCGCCTTGAAAGTACACCGGAATCTTGCGGAAAGAATCGTGGAAATTACACAACAATCAACACCGGTGGTCGATGGCACCACGCCTCAACGATTAATGGGTGTGATTCGTCAACAAAACGTCTTGCAACGTCTCGCGAAGTACTTTTGGCGTGATGTCGAGYGCGTGCCGATGACTGCCGGCATCGAGGTTGATCCGGGTTTTGAATACACATTCATCATTCGCGGCGTAAACGAGCACGATGAAGTCATTTATTGCGATGCTTCCGGGGTGTTGCTGAAGAAAAAGGAAGAGAAAGAGGAGTACATCCCCACTCCCCGCTCCTATGTATTTGCCGCAGGTGCCATCGTTGATTTTGAGGTCACTCTTTGATGGTGCGAGACAGGGTAGTAAGGCCTCGTTTGCAGCCGCGTCGGGGCAAGTTACCGAGTGTTTACAACCATTCGTCGCATAGGGAAACCTGGCGCTCAACGCGCCAGAGTTCTGGCTTGGGGTTTGCAAAGGCCGATCTGGCATCCCAGAAACGACGTAATTCTGACGCAACGGCCATCCAATTAACGCTTAAGGACCCCAGCGAAACGCTTGGTGAGTCACCGGAGATTTAACGTGTCAACCCTCAGTGAAATCGCAGCGAACCACGCGAGAATGGCAAAAGCACAGGCAGTAGAGTCGATCGCGGTGAGTGAGCGGCACGTTCAAATTGTGGGGAGCTTCGAAGTCCCCTCCCTGGAAGAACAACCTCACATTCCAATGCACTTGATTGCTGGCGCTCAGGACAATCATCTCGGACAGGCACCTGGTTACTCGCTCTGACAGTGATTGTTTGGCGAAGAGTGGCACCAACCGGTTGGTGACCACTCCGCGCGCCCTCACCTTTGCCTGCCACTGCCCAGGGAGTCGGGCCACTCAATCCAGTCGCGCGACCTTGTTTTCACCGCTGTCCCAACCACCGCCCAACGATTTGTAGATAGCGACGATCCCTCGATACTGTTCAGTCTCACCCAGCGCCTGAGCATCCTCGGCATTGAGTCGCTCGCGCTGTGCATCCAGCAAAACCAGGTAGTCCACCGTCCCTTCCTGGTACTGGATCGCCGCCAGGTCCGCCGCTGCACGGCTCGACTCGCTTTGCTTGATCAACGAGAGCAAGCGTTGTTGGCGTTTGCCATAGTCGCTGAACGCATTTTCAGATTCTTCCAGCGCCAGCAGCACTTGCTGCTCATAAGTGGCCAAGGCGCCTTCTGCGTTGGCATTGGCACCGCGAATGCGCGCTCGCACACTGCCCAGATCAAAGGCCGCCCAGGTAATGCTCGGGCCCAGTCCCCATGCCCGGGCGGCACTGGAACCTATTTGCGAACCGCGACTCGCGGTGAAACCGAGAAACCCGCTCAAGCTGACTCGAGGGAACAAATCGGCGGTGGCCACGCCGATATCCGCCGTGGCGGACGCCAGTCTGCGCTCGGCGGCAAGGACATCAGGACGCCGGCGCAACAACTCGGCGGGATTGCCAATCGGCAGTGCTTTGGCGATCGCTGGCAAGTCGGCCGGCTCCAACGACACGCTCAATGTATCCGGGCGCTCGCCCAAGAGCGTGGCGATGCGGTTTTTCTGCCGCACCTGCTCCGCTTGCAGTTGCGGCACCGTCGCCTCGACAGCAGCCAACCGGGCATCGGCACGCACCACGTCGAGTTCATTGCCCACCCCGGCATCACGCAGGCTGACTGTCACAGTGCGCGAGTCTTGCTGATTTTTGAGGTTGGCCAAGGCTATTTTTTCCCGCAGTTGCGCGCCCCGTAACTGCCCATAGGCATCGACCAACTCGGCAATCATGGTCACGCGAAGTTGATACAGGTCGGCGGCCACGGCGTCTTCCTGAGCGTCGCTGGACTCCAGTTGACGCTGGATCCGGCCAAACAGATCGACTTCCCACGCCATGTCCAGGCCCAGGTCATAACGCTCGGTATTGACGCGGTTTTCGGTCTGCCCTGGCACTTGTGCCTTGCCCTGATGGCTGCTCACGCGGCTGGTGACGACCGGCAAGTTGTCGTTGCTGATGTCATCACGAATCGCACGGGCTGCTTTCCAGCGAGCGAAAGCGACCCGCAGATTGCGGTTGCCCTCAAGGGACTTGCTCACCAGTTGGTTGAGTGTGGGGTCGTCAAACTGACGCCACCACACCGTCTCAACATGAGTTTGATCATAGTTGCTGGTCTGTGCCGAGACGACATTCGCAGGTGCCGTGTCAGGTGTTTTGTAATCGGGGCCAACCGTGCAGGCGGCGAGCGCAGCGACCAGAAGACCGGGTAAAAAAAGCGTTGAAGCATTCATCAGTGTGCCTCCGAATTCGAAGCGTTTGCCGGGTGGACATGGGTGACTTGGCGCGCTTTTTTGCGCTCGATGTAGCGACGAATCAGGACAAAGAAAACCGGGGTCAGCAGCAATCCGAAGAACGTCACACCGAGCATCCCGGAGAACACCGCCACCCCCATGGCCCGGCGCATTTCCGAACCGGCACCGGTGGACGTCACCAGCGGGATCACCCCCATGATGAACGCGAACGAGGTCATCAGAATCGGCCGCAGACGCATGCGGCAAGCATCCAGGACAGCCTCCAACGGCGACATGCCTTGCTCTTGTCTGTCCTTGGCGAACTCGACAATCAGAATCGCGTTCTTGCAGGCCAGGCCTACCAGTACGATCAAGCCGATCTGGGTGAAGATGTTGTTGTCGCCCTTGGAAATGATCACCCCGGCAATCGCCGACAGCAGGGTCATCGGGACGATCAGGATCACCGCCAGCGGCAGGCTCCAGCTTTCATACAACGCAGCCAGTACCAGGAACGCCAACAGCACGCAGAGCGGGAACACCAGCAGCGCCGTATTGCCCGACAAAATCTGCTGGAAGGTCAGGTCGGTCCACTCGTAGGTCATGCCATTGGGCAGTTCTTCCTTGAGCAGCTTTTCAATCGCGGCTTGCGCCTGACCGGAGCTGTAGCCAGGGGCTGCGCTGCCGTTGATTTCCGCGGTGACGAAACCGTTGTAGTGCGAGACCCGATCCGGCCCGGACGTCGGGCTGACGTTGACGAAAGTGGCCAACGGGATCATCTCGCCGCGGTCATTGCGCACTTTCAGCTGACCGATTTGCTCGGGTTCCTGACGGAACTGCTGCTCGGCCTGAACGTTGACCTGATAGGTACGACCGAAACGGTTGAAGTCGTTGGCATACAGCGACCCGAGATAGACCTGCAACGTATCGAAAATTTCACTGATCGCGACGCCGTGGGTCTTGGCTTTTTCTCGGTCGATGGCCGCCTCGACTTGCGGCACATTGACCGTGTAGCTGGTGAACAGGTTGGCCAGCTCCGGCACGCTGCGACTCTTGGTGATGATGTTCATGGTTTCTTTGTACAGCTCGTCATAACCCAGGTTGCCCCGGTCTTCGATCTGCAGGCGGAACCCGCCAATAGTGCCCAGGCCTTGAACCGGTGGTGGCGGAAACACCGCAATGTAAGCGTCCTGGATGCTGCCGAACTTGGCGTTCAATGAAGCAGAAATCGCCCCGGCAGACAGGCTCGGATCCTTGCGTTCATCGAAGGGCCGCAAGCCGATGAACGCGATACCGGCGTTGGGGCTGTTGGTGAAACCGTTGATCGACAAACCCGGGAAGGCCACGGCGCTGTCGAAACCCGGCTCGTTCATCGCGATGGTGCTCATGCGACGGATCACCGACTCGGTGCGATCAAGGCTGGCCGCGTCTGGCAATTGCGCAAAGGTCACCAGGTATTTTTTATCCTGGGTCGGCACGAAACCGGTCGGGGTCGTGCTGAAGCCCAAGTACGTCATCGCGATCAGTCCGGCGTAAACCAGCAAGGCCACACTGCTGCCGCGGATGATTTTGGCCACGGCAACCACATAGCCGTGACTGGCCTTGTCGAAGAACCGGTTGAACGGTTTGAACAACCAGCCACCGAGCACACGATCCAGCACCCGGGAGAAACGGTCTTTTGGCGCGCCGTGGGCCTTGAGCAGGACCGCAGCCAATGCGGGCGACAAGGTCAGGGAGTTGAACGCCGAGATCACCGTCGAAATGGCAATGGTCAACGCGAACTGTTTATAGAACTGTCCGGTCAAGCCGGAAATAAACGCTGCCGGTACGAACACCGCGCACAACACCAAGGCCGTGGCGATGATCGGCCCCGTCACCTCGCCCATGGCTTTTTTGGTCGCCTCGATCGGTTCAAGCCCCGACTCGATGTTGCGCTCGACGTTCTCCACCACCACGATCGCATCGTCGACGACGATCCCGATGGCCAGTACCAGACCGAACAGCGACAGGGCGTTGAGCGAGAATCCGAGCAAGTGCATCACGGCGAATGTGCCGATCAACGACACCGGTACCGCGACCAGTGGAATGATCGAGGCGCGCCAGGTTTGCAGGAACAGAACCACCACCAGCACCACGAGGATCAGTGCTTCAAACAGGGTATGAACCACGGCTTCAATCGAGCTGCGCACGAAGATGGTCGGGTCGTAGACGATCTCGTAGTCCATGCCTTCCGGGAAGTTTTTCTTCAACTCGGCCATCTTCGCCCGCACCTGGTCGGAGATGTCGATGGCATTGGAGCCCGGGCGCTGGAAGATCGGCATCGCCACCGCTTCCTGGTTGTTGAGGAAGGCGCGCAACGCGTATTGGTTGGAACCAAGCTCGACCCGGGCGATGTCTTTGAGGCGAGTAATTTCACCGTTACTGCCCGCGCGGACGATGACGTTTTCGAACTCTTCTTCGGTGACCAACCGACCCTGAGAGTTGATCGACATCTGGAAACTTGTGGCATTGGGCGCGGGCGGTGACCCCAGTTGCCCGGCCGCGACCTGACGGTTCTGCTCGCGTACCGCGTTGACCACATCGATAGCGGTGAGATTGCGCGACGAGGTTTTCTGAGGGTCAAGCCAGATTCGCAGCGAGTAGTCGCCGATACCGAACATCTTCACGTCACCAATACCGTCCAGGCGCGCCAGCTCATCCTTGACGTTGAGGATCGCGTAATTGGACAGGTAGAGCATGTCGTAGCGCTTGTCCGGCGAGACCAGATGCACCAGCAAAGTCAGCTCGGGAGAAGCCTTGTCGACCGTGATACCGATGCGTGTGACTTCCTCGGGCAGCTTGGGTTCGGTGCGGGTCACACGGTTTTGTACCTGGACCTGAGCATTGTCCAGGTCAGTGCCCAGTGCGAACGTCACAGTGAGCGTCAGTCTGCCGTCAGCGGTGGACTGCGAGGACATGTACAGCATGTTCTCGACGCCGGTGATGGCTTGTTCGAGCGGCGCCGCAACAGTTTCACCGATGACCTTGGGGTTGGCCCCCGGGTAGTTGGCATGCACGACCACCGTCGGCGGCACCACTTCGGGGTATTCGCTGATCGGTAGCTGGAACAGCGAGATCACCCCGGCGATCAGGATCAGCAGCGACAGCACCGCCGCGAAGATCGGCCGCGTGATAAAGAACTGAGAGAATTTCATGGCGGTGTTCTCTTATCCGCGAGGGGAAACGGACGCATCCGTTTTCACCAGCGCCGGTGATTTGTCTGAGATCGAGGACGGAGCGGCAGGTTGATTGCCGGCCTCGATGGCCTGACGTTGACGGTTCAGGGTCGCGACGGTTTCCGCATCGGCCATCGGCGCATCCTGCGGGGCGACCACAGCGCCAGGGCGAACCCGTTGCAGGCCGTTGATGACGATGCGGTCCTCTTTCTGCAAGCCGCTGCGCACGATGCGCAAACCTTCGAGCTTCGGCCCAAGATCGACGCTGCGGTACACGGCCTTGTTGTCCTGATCGATCACCAGCACGAACTTCTTGCCCAGGTCGGTGCCCACCGCTTCGTCCTTGATCAGCAGGCCGGCATAGGCTGCGCTGCCCACCAGCTTCAACCGGGCATACAAGCCCGGGGTGTATTGGCCGTCAGCATTGTCGAACACCGCGCGACCACGAATGGTGCCGGTCTTGGGATTGACCCGGTTGTCGACGAAGCTCATTTGTCCGAGGTGGCTGTTACCCTCCTCGTTCGACAGGCCCATGTACACGGGGGTGGTTTGACTGCGTTGCCCTTGGCGCGAGAGCTGGCTGTATTTGAGGAACAAGCGTTCGTCTGCATCGAAATAGGCATAGACCTTGTCGGTGGAGACCACGCTGGTCAGGGGTGTGGTGTCGGCTGTCACGATGTTGCCAGCGGTGATTTCCGCACGGCTGACACGGCCGGAAATCGGGGCGGTGACGCGGGTGAAACTGAGGTTCAGGCGTGCAAGGTCCAACTGCGCCTGAATGGCATCGACACCGGCCTTGGCTTCTTGCGCGGTGGTGGTGCGGGTGTCAGCCAGCTCGGCGGAAATGGCGTTGCTGCTCAACAGACGCTGACCACGCTGCGCTTCATTACCGGTGCGAACCAGCGTGGCGCGAGCCTGTTGCAGCTGCGCTTCGATACGATGGACTTCGTGTTCGAACGGACGCGGGTCAATCTGGAACAGCAAATCGCCTTTCTTCACCAGCACACCGTCGGTAAAGGCAACACGTTCGATCTGACCGGAAACCCGTGGGCGGACCTCAACGGTTTCCGGTGCTTCCAGCCGGGCAGTCACTTCATCCCATTCAGTGATGGGTTGCTCAAGCACTTTGGCGACGGTGACGTGCGGCGCTCCCGGAGCCTGAGCGGCGTTGGGTGTTCGATCACACGCGGTGAGGACCGTCAGAGCCAACACAGCAAGGGGATAACGCAAAGGTTTCAGTGACTGTTCCATGGGGGGTGTCCGCCAGACGGTTTAGGAATTTCCGGATTCTCGACCTCGCGCGAGGTATCGACGAATTGAACGGAGTGAAGTTGGGTATCAACTTAAATGATGGTCGTCATGTTTAAGGGCAAAAAAGAGACTTACCCCGGTTCAAGCCTTGTTATTCGCCAGCGCATGACACACAGAATCCAGCGCTGGCCCCAGCGTCTGCGCCGCACACAACGCCCGCGCGGTGGGCACCATGGTGCGTCCCTGACGCTCAAACAACGGGTCGTTGAACAGCCTTCGCAATCTCACCAGGGACCCGCTGACCGCCGGTTGTCCGAGCGAAAGTTTCTTCGCGGCACGGCTGACACTGCGCTCCTGCATGAGCGCTTCGAAAACCACCAGCAGATTCAAATCGATACTGCGAAGATCATTACGTTGCATAGATCAGCCCACGTAGAGTGTTGTGGCATGAGCCACCGGCTCGGGAGTCGCCAGACATTCGCCGACACCGACAAAGCCATTGCGGCGATCTTATATGACGAACATAATAAATAACAACATCTCAGCGACACGTGGCCTTGGCAAGGCCCGTTCGGCGACAGGAGCCGTTCATGAAAGTCACGAAAGACCAGGCAGCAGCCAACAAAGAGGCGATCCTCACTGCCGCGTCCCGCTTGTACCGGGAAAAAGGCATCGACGGGATCGGCATCGGCGAACTGTCGCGTTCAGTCGGCCTGACCCACGGCGGCTTCTACGGACAGTTTCCAGGGGGCAAGGAACAGCTGGCTTCAGAAGCCGTCAGCCGCACGTTCGAGTCCAACATCCAGGATTGGCAAAACGCTAAATCCATCCCGGCGCTGATTGAGGGCTACCTGACGCAAAGCCACATGGACAACTGGACCGAAGGCTGCCCCATCCCCGCACTGGCCGCTGACGTCGCCCGAACCGGCGGCACGGTCAGCAGCTCGTTCACCAAAGGTGTTGAGCGCTTGATCGAAACGCTGATGGTGCTTGTCGAAGGCGAAAACAATGAGGAGAAGTACAAGGAATCGCTGCGAATCCTGGCATCGATAGCCGGCGCAATGCTCATTGCCAGGGCCCTGGATAAACCTGAGTTGTCGCAGCAGTTTTTGCAGTCGGTTGTTAGTGCTTGGTCTGCCCCTGCGCCAGAAAAAGAGGATTCATTGCTTGCAGGGCATCGCTGAATTTTCCGACGCCATCGCGAGCAGGCTCGCTCCCACATTGGAATGCGATCAACTGTGGAGCCTGCTCGCGAAGAGGCCAGATCAGGCAGCCCGATTGTTGAGCCTGATCCTCAATTTCTAAACCTCAGAGGTCCGTGCACGCAATCGCCGCCCCACTACATCCAGCACATCACAGCCATCGCGCAATGGAATGGCGCAGAGCAACGCGAAGTCGCTGAGGATGAAGGATTCGCACTCAACCGAACCTCGCATCGAAATGTTCTCCAGCACCTGCGTGACGGCGCGAATTCGATAGTTGGCGGCTTCGTATAAAACATCGAGCGGCGCGTGGGTATCGACGAACAGCGTGGGCATGTCGGTGCAGTTGCCGGTGAGGGCCATGAAGCGGTTGTCGGGGTGGGGGATTGGTTTTTCGTAGGGTGGGTCGGGTGTCAGAGTTTTCATCGATTTAAGTCCTAACGTATGGATAGAAGCCGCCAAAAATCACTTCCACGCAATAGGTGGCAGCTGTACGCAGGTGTGGAAGACCGGGACGTTGGCACCCGGCGCACTCGAAAGCGCCCCGCGCACAGCCACCATAAAAAACAGACGATAAAACACGCCGAACTGGTGGCGCGTGACGCGCCTAACGATAGAAGGGCTTCCACACCCTGTCACTGAATTTGCAGCGACAGGTGAAAGACTATCGATGAGGGCCGACCTGCACCAGTTCATGGAAATCGATACGAGTTGAAGGAAACTTCCGACGAGCTTGCCCAGAAATTTCGCAATTGCCATCAGAAAGACACGTCTATTCGATCCACCTGAATTTTTACAAATTGTCCGTTCAGATGAGGATGGTCGTAGTGAATGTCCTGATCCGAAAAATCAACGAAAGATCGAAACACGCTCCCATCCAAATACCCATAAAGCGCGCATGAAAATCCGTTACCTATCATTTCTATGAGTGTAGGGAGTGGCTCCTCTGCCGCAGCGACAACATCGTTGTCGGGAAGTACCAACTCGAACTCCACTTGATAGGTCTCACCCACTTCAATCTTTGATGGGCAATAGCTTGCGAAGCATTTAACTTCTAAACCTTTCACGAGTAATAAGACCTCCTCCTCAACCACTCGGCCTATTGCCAGCACCATCGCTTCATATTTCTTAGTCATTCGCCGGCCTCACTACTTTATCGCGAGCATCACCATTTATAGTTTTCCAGAATTCCTTTCCACTTTTTGTGTGTAACGTCGTAATTTCCTGCTTATCGTTTGTGCCGACAAAAGCGAATTTTGCCTCGCCTTTTCGATTATTACCTATCAACTGTAAATACCCCGCTCGAATTTCGCCTTTGTATACGTACTCCACACGGGTGCCATGATTCACAACGTCACGGGCTATAAGTAAATATTCTTCCTTGCTCATAGCCTTAAATTCTGCGCCATGCTTTCATAGTGCCCAATCAGCTTTTCTTCATCAGCAAAGTTTTGAGGGCGTGTTTTTGGCTTAGGTAACTTGGACTCACCCTCATCAACCCTAGCGCCAGTCGTATCATCCGGCGCCCCACACCCAGATTTATTCGGCGGCGGGCAGTTCCCGCTCAACCCCAACGGATCAACCCACCCCGTCGGATTCGGCGTGTACTGGTACTGGTTCAGCCCACCCGCCAACTTGATCGGGTCCGGCGTCAGGTACCGTCCAACATCCGGATCATAGTACCGATGCCGGTTGTAGTGCAGGCCGCTCTCGGCGTCGAAGTATTGCCCCTGAAACCGTAGCGGCTGCTCAAGCTGCTCGCCTCCGCCGAACGCCAGGCGCGTGACTTTGCCGTAGGCGTTGTACTTCGCCGACCAGACGATTTCGCCGCCAAAATCGGTCAGTTCCTGCGGCGTGCCGAGGTGGTCGAGTTGGTAGTAGAACGGGCAGGCCTTGTGTGGGCCTTTGCCGTCGAGCATCGCCAGCGGGCGGAAGCTGCCGGGTTCGTAGATGTAGCTGCGGTAGTGTTCGCGGCTGCTTTCCGCGATGAGGTTATCGCCTTGCCAGAAGAATTCGGTGGTGTGGCCGTCGACGGTTTTGGCGATGCGGCGGCCGAAGGCGTCGTAGCGGTAACTTGAGTTGCGTCCGTCCGGGGTGGTGACGCCGATGAGCCGGTGCTGGCAGTCGTAGCGGTAGTCGGTGACGAGTTTCTGTGCGGTGCCGCGACGTGCGCGGATCAGGTTGCCGAAGGCGTCGTAATCGTAGTGGCGGTCGCCTTGCAGGAGCAGGCGATTGCCCTGCACTTTGGCGGCGCCGGGTCGGTCCTGCATCAGCAGGTTGCCGGCCGGGTCGTGGGCGAAGCTTTCCGGTSGGTCGTCGCGRGTGTGGCGSACGCSSGTCAGGCGGTTGAGCGGGTCGTAKKKGTARTTGCGCTGGCCGTGGCGGGTGTCGGCAATGCTGTCGAGATTGCCGTTGGCGCTGTAGGCAWAATCGCGTCGATACAGCGATTTCTGCCGTTGGCTGACAGCGTGAGCCTGCAAACGACCCTGATCGTCGTAGGCATATTCGCTGAGCAACTGGCCTTGCTGGCGACGCTGCTCGCGACCGAAGGCAAACTGATGGCTGGTGAGCCGCGTGTCGTTGAGGTCGACGGCGGTCARCGTACCGCCCTTGGCGTGGTGGTAGTCGAGTTTGCTGTTGTCMGGCAGGCGCAGGCGCGTGAGCAGGCCGCAGGCGTCGTAGGCATAACGCAGCGTGCCCCAGCCCTGATGTTCGGTGATCAGCCGGTCCTGTCGGTCGTACTCGAATTCCAGCGGGTGGTCGTGGCCGTCGTCGACGCTAATCAGCCGACCGAGACGGTCGTAGCGGTAGGCGACCTGAATGCCGTCGGGCAGCGTTTTGACCAGCAAGCGCCCGGCCGCATCCCGTTCATACGCGGTAACGAGCTGCGAACCATCAGCACCGAACTCGGTTTTCTCCAGCAGATGCCCGTTGAGGTCGTAGGCGTACGCGGTGCGTTGGCCGTCGAAGCCGGTTTCCTGTCGGATCAGGCCGCTGGGCGTGTAGTCCAGCTGATATTTTTCACCGGATTCGTTCTCGATTTCCGTGAGTAACAGCTGCGCGTTGTCGTAGCGATATTTCAGCTGAGTGCCATCGGCGTTGAGACGGCGGCTGACCAGGTGCAGAT